>NZ_JACRTF010000002.1 GCF_014385165.1 Jilunia laotingensis
TTTCCTAAAGACTCTCTGTCTAAAATAATCTGACATACATTTGCTAGATTTAGAAGCTTTAGTTAGTTCTTCATATTCTAAATTCGTTAAGCGAACTTTCACTATTCTATCTCTTTTATTTGCTTTCATACTATGATACTAAATAATATATGCCCCCAAGTTGCGAGGGGGCTAAACTCCTGATTTATCAGGCAAGATTTGGTTTTTGTGTCCACAAAAACACATCTTGCTATTAATTTCTACAAACGCAAATATATAAATTACTAAACACCCTCACAAACAAAAGGGAAAAAAATACAATTAGATAAGTTTTTTTGGTATCATAATAATGTTCTCTTATCGTCCATGCCGGGCAGAACCCGGAAAAGTACGGTATCAAATACCTTCCCGGTTTCTCTCCAGTGCAGGCAGAAAAGGTATCAATTAGATGCAATCCTTTTACCGATGGGCGGTAGTTCCTGAATGGTGTCGGTGTCTTTTCTTTTATGATGCAGCCGTTTTCCTGTATTCAAGTATAGAGAGAAACGACACAAGGAACTTTAGGGAAAAGAAGATTTTTCGTGTGGCTCTTTCTGGAACTCTGGAAGTGAAGCGTGTTAATCACATATTATATATTATTTGTTTATATATTATATATTCACATATTATTTATATATATATAATATTGTATTTTGTTCCTGTTCTTTTTCCCTAATGTTTTATGGTATCAATTTTTTGCGTCCGGCTTCCGGCTGCTTTTTGTATTTGGTATCAAAAGGTCGTTCTACAGGGTGTGCCAGGAATGATAATTCGGTATCAATTTCTTTCCCTACAGTATATCAAAAAAGCATAGGGACAAAAACCCAACTTTTTAAAATATGTTTTTTTTAGATAGGGACAAAAACCCAACTTTTGATTGATTATTTGTATCATATAGTGTCTTTTTTTGTTAATAGATGTTCTTTTCCCTAAAGTTTGTGTTAAGATTATGAGAAAAGTTCCTTTTTTATGGGTTTATGTAATAAGAAAAGTTCCTTTTTTGTGTGTTGGTATGATTATCAGGTTTTTTTTTATCAGCTAGTGATGGTAGTACCCTTAAAAATGAAAGGGTAACTATCTGAAAAACAACAGATAATGGTAAAAAATCAGGGACAAAAACCCAACTTCTTAGGGACAAAAACCCAACTTCTTAGGGACAAAAACCCAACTTCTTAGGGACAAAAACCCAACTTTTAGACCCCTCCTAGGGACAAAAACCCAACTTTTATTCATCTTCTTTTTCTTCTCCAATCATTCCGGGGAGTATTTCTACTTCTTTTAATAATACGGATAAACAATATTCTGCTTTATTTGAAATTTTATTCCAGTTATCTCTAACATATTCGCCTAGATAAAGCATCTTAGTTACTACTGCTTTATAGTTGCTTAATGTAATCTGTGGAATAAACTGCTGCAAATGCTCGTCCTTCATTGCAAAGTGCAAAGAACAAAAATTCGTTATCATCTTCTTTTGTCCTTTTAATAGTTCTTCTTCCTTCTTTGATAATGCAGACTTAATAACTTTGAAATTAAGTTTATAAGGCTGTGTATCGCCTGAATTACGATAAACTTCTGCCATTTCAAACCAGCAATCAGCCTGTTCAAACAAATCATCGTAAACAGGGCGTATTACACGTTTATACAAATCTTTAAATTCGGGGTATTTATCTTCTAATTTTAAGAATTTCCGAAATCTATCCACATAGATAGAAAAACCACCTTTTTCTTTCCATGAGCTAATCAGCATATACATTCTTATTGTATATCTACTTTGCGCTCTTAAAGCTATCTCTTTTATATAGCGTGTAAAACCTCTATCAACATTAATGAAAACTTTAGCAACCTCTCTATCCATTTCTAAAGAAAAACCTCTTGAATAAGGAGTTTTGGGTATATTTGCCTTAGTGAATAAACCAGTAATAGACCAACTATCCTCACCTGTTATTGGGTCTTTAACATCAAGCTCTACAGGAATACTGATTAATTTACGAACCATGCTTTTTACTTCCTTGTATTGGTCTGGATTAACGCCCAAATCCCGATATGCGATATCTACTCTTATACGGTCTGAATATTCTTGAAATAAAGATAATTGCTCGCATGGAATAGATGTACCATATTTATCTAGATGCTGAATACTTAATTCTATGACATCCTGTAATTTCTCTATAACAGCAATTAAGATTCTAATCTGTACTGTCTTAAAATCACCAGCCATTAATGTAACTACATTAGGTTGTTTCAGCCATGTGGGATTTTCTGGGAGTTTCACAGGAAGATTTGTACGAGGATGCCCTTTCCTAATTCTAACAATCTCACCGTCTATTTCTTCTTTTTCTTCTTTCACCGCACGTTTTCGGGCTTTTATTTCTCTATTTACCATCGCTTATTATTTTGACTGATTAATACTCCAAAAAAAAGTAGAATAAAGAACACAAACATAAACTTGGCTATATAAAATAGCCCTATGAAAATCATTCTAAAAATAGCAATGATAATTTCTAATAGATTTCTTATTATGTTCCTCCAGTCCATTTTCTTTGTTTTATAATTCCTGTCGCCAAAGCTCCGGCTGCACTATTGTATAACCAGCACTTTGCAAATATACTCTTTTAAATTCATCGGGCAACGTTCCTTCAAGGAATTGCTTTTTATGCCTTGATGCAGTTCGGCGGTCATATGGACTATTTTTAGACCAACCTCTTTTAAGAATTAGTTCCTTAAAGCATTCATCTAATGTTTTTGCTTTATCTATCATAATCTTTTCGTAAAGAAATTATAGGGTTTTTCATCCCTTTATACGTTTCACAAGGATTTCCTAACAGTTCGCACATAACAAAATGTACAATTTTTCCTTCATCCAATGATAAATTCGATTTATTTGCTAATTCTACAACTAATGTATATTGATAACTATAGTTCTCAACAACAATTTCTTTTTCATTGGAAACTTCATTGTAAATCTTTCTATACTTATGCCATAAAGACGTATTAAAAAGCTCTACCGTAAGAAAATTGTTTACCTGCTCTGTTGTATAGTCTTCTGGCAAACGTTTCCCTGTAAGTCTATAAACAGCCTCCATTTTTGCTTTTTTTCCTACAAACTTTTTTTTCCCAATCATCTGACAAGAAGGAAGTTCATCCCTAGATATAAAAGGCTTCAAATCTGACACCCTACGATATACCTTATATTCAATAAACATTCTATCTATATTTTGATTATATGACATCTATTCCCTTTCACACTATTCGAAAAATTATGGTCATTTATCCCAATCATAATTATCGTAATCTATTTCCTTTCCTGTAGCATGGCATTCAGCCACATAATCAGCCCATTTTTTTCGCTTCGTCACATCAAAAGGCATACGTAGAAACTCATCCTTCCAAGGCTGTATAAAGTAACCAAAATCGTGTTTGTTCGTTACATACTGAACAGCATCTCTAATGGCGTTATACTCATATCCTTCTTTCAACAATGGTTCGTCACCCAGTTTAGAGTATATGTTTGCCACTTCCCGAAGCATCTTTGCAAATTCTTTGTATGTGGCAAAATTCTTTTCTTTTTTATCCATAATCATTCTTTTTTGTTTTGAGTATTAATTTTTTTCGATGAAAGTATTGGTTGTATTCAACACCCCGGCTGAATCTCGACTTTTGCCATCTCTTATGAAGATTCCTTCTTCTTTCAACCGTTCATAATCAAATTCATTCATCATGATAATGACAATATTTTCATTTGTATATAGCTTACACTTCATAAATTGAGTACCTTCTATTTTTCCAATTACGTCTATTTGGATTGTTCTTTCATTCATAATTCGTTTATTTATATATCGATTTGAGGATTATTCTTGTTTTTTTACTTCATATCCCTTTTCTCTGAGATACGCTGCTATATACTCATCATCTCCGACATCATTAAGGACATCGAAAAGATAACCTTTTACATAACTGGCTACTGCAACCGCATTTGCATACTCGATGTTCTGCGAAATGAATCTCACTTTCTCTGTTCTTCCTAAGCCTCTGAAGGCTTCTTCAATTTTGCTCATATTTATACTGTTTTACGCTAATTCTGTTTCAATAAACTTCATCATCTGATTGTGAAAAGAACCACTCCTTTTTTGCGCAGCCTTACAATCATCAATGGAAAGATTCGATTCCTTAATTATCCCTATTGCGATTGCTGGCATATCTCTGACTACTACAATATGCTGAACAGCAAACCAAATACCATCAATAAATTCATTATTCATATCTTCATTTTATTGGTTAAAACTCATATTCACTTTCATTGAAATTTTCGATTGAATAAATTAAACCACCGAAGTCACCTGCTGAGAAGCCTCCAGTAATATTACTTCGATGTGTTCCCTTATACTTACCAAAGGTTAATGTTCTTTCTTGATTCATTACTATTCTGTTATGCGTTATTTGGTATGATAATCCCATTTTATCTTGACTTATATATCTGGAAAAGAGACCTGTGAACTAAAGACTACTCTTTCTTTTCCTTACGCCTCGATTTGAGAAATTCTTTAGCCGCTTCTTTGTCCTCATGTACTTCATCTGATACATAATATATTATAGCCTTTGAATTGTGAGGATTGTTTTTCCACTTTCTTCCTATTGCATCCGGATTTACAACATATCCTTCTTTTGCCCATTGCAGGGCTGTTAGGCTCTTTTGGTTCATTCTCTTATACCAAAGAACCTTACGATGCATTTTTGTCCGGGGAGTAATTACTCCGTCTGCACATACCAGTCCTTCACAGTTGTAACCGGGGCTTTCCAGAAATTCAATTTCTTTTTGAATTTCTTTTATGCTCATTTTCTCGATGCGTTCCATGTATTGTGCAATCGTTTCATCTGTCATATCCGCTGCCATATTTCATGAATTTATGTATTAAAATAAGGCTATTAACTAGTTTAATAGCCCATTTTTGATTTCAAATACTATCAAACGTATTTATCCAATTCTTTTTCTAGCTTTTCCCTATCAATCTCTGGAAATAGTTCAAGAACAAGACTTAGCGAATCGCAATAATTGTTTGCATAGTTTTCTGTATCCATCAATCGTAACACCATTGAACAAAAAATACTCTTTTCCTGCTTAAAAGTACGATTTAACACAGAACTAGATAATCTGAAAATTTTCTTCTCTACTCCAATCATAAATTAATCCTTTCACATTTCTAATAATTGACTATCAATCTGTAGTTTTCTTCAATGCTTCAAAAGAAGACAAGTAATCATCAACAGCTTTATTTAACGCTGCATATTTATCTTTCCACGTCCTTATTTGCCGTTGTGTTTCAATATACCTATCATTCAAAGTTGCATAATTCTGAATAGCAAATCTAATAGCTTTAGCATCTGTTTTTTCACCAGATAATTTTTTTAGATTTTCTAACTCTGCGCAGGCTGCATCGTCTAAGCGTAATGTAAACTCTTTTTTCATAAAAAAATGATTAATGAATTAATACTGAAAAATAGCACTAACAGTTGGCTACGAAATGGATTTAAGAAGCAATGTTTCATGATTTTGTTTGCTGTTCTTTATACTGGCAGCCAAACCAGCTTTAAAGGTTTGTTTATCTCTTTATTTTCAATACTCAAAGATAGTGATTTTCTATAAATGTCGCAAATAATAGGACAATTATTTTTGTTAAAAATGGTTTTAGGTTTATAGACTGCCGAGGTTTTATTTTTCCCTAAAGTTTTTGGTATCATAATAATGTTCTCTTATCGTCCATGCCGGGCAGAACCCGGAAAAGTACGGTATCAAATACCTTCCCGGTTTCTCTCCAGTGCAGGCAGAAAAGGTATCAATTAGATGCAATCCTTTTACCGATGGGCGGTAGTTCCTGAATGGTGTCGGTGTCTTTTCTTTTATGATGCAGCCGTTTTCCTGTATTCAAGTATAGAGAGAAACGACACAAGGAACTTTAGGGAAAAGAAGATTTTTCGTGTGGCTCTTTCTGGAACTCTGGAAGTGAAGCGTGTTAATCACATATTATATATTATTTGTTTATATATTATATATTCACATATTATTTATATATATAATATTGTATTTTGTTCCTGTTCTTTTTCCCTAATGTTTTATGGTATCAATTTTTTGCGTCCGGCTTCCGGCTGCTTTTTGTATTTGGTATCAAAAGGTCGTTCTGCAGGGTGTGCCAGGAATGATAATTCGGTATCATTTCATCATGCCATGTTTACCCATCAGTGCCGGAACTCCGAAAAGTACGGTATCAATTTCTTTCCCTATAGTTCTTATTGGGTTAGACAACAAGACGCATTAAAATGTATTCTCAAAGTGAGAATGTATTTTAATTTGCGTCATGTTTCCGCTTCTGCAATGCTTACTAAAGTGGAGTTACCTAAAAGGTAGTGGAACTTTACTAAGGATTGCAGAAGGGATAAAGAAACATACCTTAGAAGGGTGGGTGGGTTTACCGATAGCAAAACTATTGGAGCGTAACAAAGTGAAGCGATTAAGCCTTTTTGGTTCTTTTTTGGCGTTTGAAAAAAGAACTCCCCCCAATGAGGGGGGAAGGAACCTTTAAGCAACCTTTGTATTTTTCTCTTCTTCAACTTCTTCCACATCTAGCCTTATATTTAGATGCTGGGCTATGAATTTACTACCTTTAATAGCATCTGCCAATACAGTAAATAAAAATTTAGGTTCTTCTTTTATTGCTTTGCACCATGATTTTAAATAAGCCGCATTTTCTTCTCTGACGGTTACAGAAATACCCAAATATACACCAGACAAAGCCGATATTAATTCTGCTACAAGTTCTTCACGCCCATAATTGAATTTATCATTTTCATAAAATCCTTTTCGATTTAGTCTATTTTTAACACCTGTACTATGTCCCATTTCATGTAATTCTGTACCATAAAAACTTTCTCCGTCCTTAAATTGGCTCTTTAAAGGTAAAGTAATGCTATCATTTGATATTGAATAAAACGCACTATCACTAGAAACCGTTTGAATAGGACATACCCAATTTTGATTCTTATTCATTTCATCAAGTATTGGATTTACATACATTTCTTTCTCTTCTTGTGGCTGTTCCTCTCCTGAAAATTTAGCCTTTAATATATCCCATCTATTGGGATATTTTTCCGCAAAGTTTGTTTGGTCTAAATTAAAAACTTGGAAATATTTTGTATAAGCTGCTAAACGGTATTCTTTTTGTTCTTCTTCTGATAATTTGTTATATTCATCATATGAAATTTTTTCATTTGTCTGACGATGATAAGCACAAAATAATGTATAATAAACAGGAAAAGCAACAGCACCTTTTAGAACATTAATACCTTCGTTTCGTGCTTGATTGAATGTCAAAAAAACAGGAGTTTGATAATTATATTTTTCACACAAAAAATAAAGTAAAAAAGCGTTTCCACCACTATAAGTACGACCTGTTAAATTTTGTGGTAAAAAGTTCTGTTTAGAGTTGACTTTAGAGAACCAAGGTTTTTGCCAATTCATAGACAAGCTTTCAATTTTTTCAACCATAAGGTTTACAAACTTCTCTGCATTTTTATCAAAAGTAGATTTCATAATTTTGTTTGCTGTTCTTTATACTGGCAGCCAAACCAGCTTTAAAAGTTTATTTATCTCTTTATTTTCAATACTCAAAGATAGTAATTTTCTATAAATGTCGCAAATAATAAGACAATTATTTTTGTTAAAAATAGTTTATAATCGGCTGATTTTTAACGTATTATCTTTTCCCTAAAGTTTTATATATTTTGGGTGAGAGATAAGGTTTTATAAACGGAATATTCCCTTTAGGGAACATGAAGTCTATAAAACCGAATATCCAATGCCTTGCTTTTGTAGGTGCTTCATAGAAGCGGTGAAAAAAGCAAAGCATTGGATATACCTTAGAAGGGTGGGTGGGAAAATGCGTTAGGGATTGCAGCGGAAAGCCCACAGCGTAGCGAGGACTTGCAGCGAAAAGCCCGACCTGAAAGGTAACGCCCTATTTATTTCTTCTATTCATCAATCTTACTTTTTCATAACGTAAATACCTATACAAAGTAGCCTTACTTCCAATGTGTAAAATTCTACATATTTCATCTATAGAATAATCCCGATTTTCATATAAACGCTTTGCTGCTATAGCTTTTCTCTTTGCATCTTCCGATAACCCTATAGGTCGTCCCGTAAGTTTCCCTCGTTCTTTTGCAGCTTGTAATCCAGCCCTAGTTCGTTCTACTATTATTTCACGTTCATATTCAGCCAATGAAGCAAAAATTCCAAATTGACATCTTCCTAAAGCACTATTAGTATCAATACCATCAACTATGCTTTTGAATGCAATTTTTCTTTTCTGCAAACAATCAACTATATAAACTAAATCTTTCAAAGAACGTCCTAATCTATCTAGCTTCCAGATAACAAAAGTATCACCTTCTCGCAAATATGCAAGGGCTTTATCTAATTCGGGTCTATCCTTTACTCCTGATACTTTTTCCTCAAATATAAGTTTGCATCCGGCTTCTTTTAAAGCATCTAGCTGCAAATCTAAATTCTGTTCCCTCGTTGAAACACGAGCGTAGCCTATTATCTCCATTTTATTTAAATCCAAGTTTCATAAATTCAACTATTCGCGAAACTATTTTAAACTAGGGCTTTCCCCCCTGTTATTACCTCTAGTACTATTATAAATCAAAAGTACAGAAAAAGGGTCGATTAATGAAACTTTTAAATTTAAGAATATGAGTTATTCACAATTTATCATGGCTGTATTTGCCATTTATGTAGTTTACTACGCTGCAAACATCCTGTATGATGCTTTCCTAAAGCAAAGCAAAACCAATACAGGTGAAGAAGAAGAAATTATTTCAATAGGAGAGGAAGAAGAAATACCTCACAAAGTTGTAGATGAAGATTTTGAAACAGGCTCATACGAAAAAGAAGATGAAAAAAAAGAATCTGAACAGAATTATGTATCTGTAAATGAATCTATTGAAATGGAAGTTGAAACACAAGGTATTCCAATGGAACAACTTCTTGCTAAAGGGAAAAGCATGTTTTCACACGTAAATTTTAACAAATAAACAACTAATTTTTATTCAAATGAAAAAGTTTTTTTCAAAAATTGCTCAAAGAGCATTCGCTTTAGCCATTAGCATAATGGTAGTAACTAACACTTTTGCACAAGGTGCTGCGGGAATTGATGCAGCTAGTTCTGAACTTGCAACCTACATGGACCCCCTAGGAAACATGATGATGATACTAGGAGGTCTAGTAGGATTAGTTGGAGCAGTGCGAGTTTATTTAAAATGGAACTCTGGTGACCAAGATGTACAAAAGGCTGTTATGGGCTGGATGGGGTCATGTATCTTTCTGGTTGTATCAGGTGTTGTCGTAAAAGCATTCTTCGGAATCTAATATGTCGAAAGAGTATCCAAGTTACAATGTATATAAGGGGCTACAAAAGCCCCTTATTTTCAAAGGATTTAAAGGCAAGTTCATATATATCGGTGGAGCTTGTATTATTAGTGCTTTACTTTTATGTGCTATTGTTTCTACTCTGGCTTCTTTTATGTGGGGAGGTATAACTCTTGTAATAGTTATGTTTGGAGGGTTAGGAATAACATCGCAATTACAAAGAAAAGGGCTTCACAGGAAAGATAAACGAAAAGGCATATATATAGTATCACGCACTTTTATAAGAGATAGAAAAAAATAAAGCTTATGAAAAAGAAAAGTGAATTTGAAGCTCCTTATATTGGTATTGAAACAATAGACAATACTCCTATATTCTATAACCGAAGGGGCGACTATTCTGTTATCATTAAATGTGAAAATCCTATAATACAGTATTCAGCAGATATGGATGCTTACTATGATTTTCACCACTTATTTACTAATATCCTCAAAGTATTAGGAACTGGATATACAATACAAAAACAGGATATTCTATGTAAAAAATCATTTTTACCACCCCAGAATAGGAAGAACGACTATTTATCAAATCGTTATTTTGAACATTTTAAAGGACGAATATATACTGATATTTCTACTTATCTTGTTATTACAGGAGAAGTAGAAAGGTCTAAATTCTTTTCTTTTGACCCTCGAAGGTTTGATACTTTTATTAGAAACATCACAAAAGTATTAGGACTATTCGCTAACAGAGGAATAAGAGCTAAACTATTAAATGAAAATGAAATAGAAATATATATAAAAAGATTTCTATCTATCAATTTCAATCAGCAAACAGTAAGCCTAAAAAATATCAAAGCAAGAGAAGAAAATCTTATAATTGGAGAAAAAAACGTACAGTGCATTTCTCTTGTAGATATTGACGAAGTTAATTTTCCTTCTGTTATAAAACCATATAAAGAGGTCAATATTGGGCTAAGGTTTCCTGTTGACTTACTCTCTTTTTTGCATGATACACCAGGTATAGACACAATTATCTATAATCAAGTAATAAATATTCCAGACCAACGAAACGAAGCAAACAAATTAGAAGGCAAAAAGAAAAAACATAAAGGAATGCCTGACCCTGCAAATGATTTATGTGTAGAAGACATAGAACGAGTGCAGTCGGATATTGCCAGAGAAGGGCAAATGCTTGTATATGCACATTATAATATAATTCTTGCTGGTCTTGATGATATTAGTAAGGCTATCAACTATGTTGAAACATCTCTTTTTGATTGTGGCATTATTATTAATAAACAATGCTTCAACCAATTAGAATTATTCGAATGTGCACTGCCAGGAAACGCAATCAACCTAAACAGTTATGACAAATTTCTAACAACTTCCGATGCTGCAATTTGTCTTTTGTTCAAGGAAAAATTACAAGTAACAGAAAACAGCCCTTTTCTTACTTATTTTACAGACAGACAAGGATTGCCTGTTGGAATAGATATGTCCGGGAAAGAAGGTGAGAAAAAATATACAAATAACTCCAACTTCTTTGTTTTAGGTCCAAGTGGTTCTGGTAAGTCTTTCTATGTCAACTCCAAAGTAAGACAATGGGTTTTAGATAACACTGATATTGTATTGGTAGATACAGGGCATAGTTATTCAGGAATGTGCGAATACTATCATGGCAAATACATTACTTATTCTGAAAGCAAGCCTATATCTATGAATCCTTTCCGAATTACTGAAGAAGAGTATAATGTAGAAAAGAAAAACTTTCTTAAATCATTAATTTTCCTGATATGGAAAGGTGCAAATGGTGAGGTCAAAAAGCAAGAAGAAGAAATTATGGATATTACCATAGAAAAATACTATTCTTTCTACTTTCATCCCTTTAATGGTTATTCAGATGCGGAAAAAGAAGCCATACGTGAAAATTTACTACTCGAATTTCAAGTCAATGAAGAAGAATTTGAAAACGAAAGGGAAAAAGAAGAACGCAAGATACTTTCCGAAAAAATAGAGAAATTACAGCAACTAGTAGAAAAAGGAGAAGGCGGAGAAAAAACCAACGCAGAAAAAGCGATACAAAACATTCTCATCGAAAAAGGCTTTACACGCCAAGAGCTTGATAATCCTGAAACTAGATTACTTTCTATAATAGAAAGACGAATCCAGAAGAAGGAAGATATATTGAAAGAAATAAAAGTTGAAAGCTTATCTTTTAACTCTTTCTACGAATTTTCCCTACGCATTATACCTATCATTTGCAAAGAGAACAAAATTGATTTTGATATTACTAACTATAAGTTTCTATTAAAAAAATTCTATAAAGGAGGACAGTTAGAAAAAACTCTTAATGAGGATTTTGACACTTCCCTTTTTGAAGAACCCTTTATAGTTTTTGAAATTGATGCAATTAAAGATGACCCTGAATTATTTCCAATAGTAACCTTAATTATTATGGACGTTTTTATTCAAAAAATGAGATTAAAAAAGAACAGAAAGGCATTAATAATTGAAGAAGCATGGAAAGCCATAGCTAGCCCTATGATGGCTGGCTATATACTCTATTTGTATAAAACAGTTCGTAAATTTTGGGGTATGGCAATGGTTGTTACTCAAGAACTGGAGGACATAATTAGTAATCCTGTAGTCAAAAACTCTATAATCAGCAACTCCGATATTATATGCCTATTAGACCAAAGTAAATTTATAGACAAATATCAAGAAATAGCAAATCTTTTATCCCTAACGGAAGTAAATCAAAAGCAAATATTTACCATAAATCAACTTCCCAATAAAGAAAACCGTAATCGGTTTAATGAAGTATTTATAAAAAGAGGAAATTATGGAAATGTATTTGGAGTAGAGGTTTCTCTACACGAATATTTCACATTTACTACAGAACGAATTGAAAAAGATGCTGTTGGATATTATCATATCATTTATGGTAGTTTCCAAACAGGATTGGATAATTTTATAATAGACCTAAAATCTTCCAAATTAAAAAATATGGATTGGGTTTTACAAGTCAATAAGGTACTAGGGTATCACTCCGATGATGGAAGCCTAAAAGATATACTTAACATCATAGGGGAACAACCATTATATAAGTATATCCTAGATAAATACAAATGGATTACAAACCGTTAAAGATAATATCATGAAGAAAATCCTATTTATTTTAGTGGTAGCATCTACTTTAACCCAAGTTGCATATTCGCAAAAGGCAGTCTTGGATATAACCTGTATGGAAACACTTATAGCTAATCATAAGGTGCAACATACTTCTTTCTCTAAAGTGAAAGAGAATGAAGCTCAAATAAGCCTTATACAAAAACAAATCAGTGAAAAAATGGTTCAGATTGAATTTTTCCAAAGCAAATTTTATAATAGCCTAAAATCTGTAGAAGCCATCATAAAAACAGGAAAAGATATTATCTACTGCACTGATATTGCAGCAGATATTGGTAAATATCAAAAACAAATGGTTGAACTTGCTGTAGGTGACCCGGCTTTATTATTGGTGTCAGCAAAAACAGAGCTAGAATTAGTAAATCGCACTGCGGATTTGACACAATACATTTATCAGGTCGCTATTGTCGGGACAGATGTAAACCTTATGGATAATAAGCAAAGAATAGACTTGCTTAAGTATGTTATTAATGAACTAAGAAACATGAGAGGTATAGCATACGCTGTATGCCGACAGATGAAAACAGCAAAAAGAAATGGAGTATTACAAACATTAGCTCCGGGGGTATTTAAATACAAAGATAATCGTTCAAAATTAGTTGATGATTTATTACAGAATTATAAAGTAAAACCTAAAAGATAATATGAAAAGAGTGCTTTTATTTTTTTCCCTAATGTTGATTATTGGTACTTCTAATACCTATTCCCAAATGCCTGTAAAGGATAAAGGGAAATGGAGCGTGCTTAATAATATGGAATTTATGGATAGAGTACGACTACAACCAGAATGGTATCATTACTGGATATGGTATAAAAAGGTTTTGGGTATTAAAATTCCTTTGCCGGGCTTAGGGTTACACGACAAATACGGGAAGGAAGATAGACGTAATTTCCAGTTACAAGAAATTCCCATGATGGCAGCCGTAGAGTACAATAAATCAGAAACAGAAAAAGAAGGGTATAATGTTGATACCATATATAGACAGGAACTCTTCAAATTTGGAGATAAAGAAATTGATTATCAATATACTTTAACTAAAAATCGTAGAAATGATATTCTTAATGATATAAATAAAAAACTTGTCGAATATTCTTCTAATGGCGGTAATAAAGAACATGTTGAAGTTATAACTGATGAAGTTACTAGAATAAAAAAGAACATAGATATAATCCATGATTCACATATGAGTAACTCTAAAAAAAGGGAAGCCTATTTAGATTTTGATAAAGAACTAATAGAGGTTCTTTCATTAATAACAAGATTGAATAATATAAATAAAACAATAATGAGCCATGAATGAGTTAATAGATAAATTCTTATTTGAATTATTTGATGGACTAAGAGATAAAACAACTGTTCTATTCGGAGAATTTATTGCGGATGCACAAGCATTGGCAGCAATCTTTATGTTGTTATATTTTGGAGTAGAAAGCTTCAAAATGATGAGTGGAGATAAAAAATTAGAGATTATCCCGTTATTGCGTCCATTCGCACTGGGATTGGTTCTTATGTTCTGGATTCCCTTTATTAATCTAATCAGTTATCCCGGAGAGTTATTAACAGCACGAAGCAAGGCTATGTTTACGAATCAGATAGAAGAAGTAGAATTACTTTCTCGTAATAGATATGCACTCATTGATAGCGTAGCAGTAGAGTTATTACATACTTCATTAGAAGTTGAAAGAGCCGAAAATGAAGTTAAGGATAAGAAATGGTATGATTTTAGTATAGACTTCTCAGCTATTGGAGACAAGATAGCTGGATTATATGTATATGTAGTCGCTAAGGTTAAAATGATAATGTTTAATATCATTGAATTTATTGTCGTTACTTTTTGGCAAGTATGTACCTATTTTGTCTTTTTCCTACAAATCATATTCACAGGAATATTAGTTATTCTTGGTCCACTAGCTTTTGCATTCTCTGTTTTACCTGCATTTCGGGATGCTTATATACAATGGATAGCTCGTTTTGTCAGTGTTAGTTTATATTCATGTATTGCATATATAGTATTATCAATTTCTTTAGTAGTAATGCAATATGGGATAGAAAGAGAAATTGAAATTTTAGAATATGCGCTTAGAAATGAAGCTGCATTTGTCATGTATGTCGGAATGACCTCTGGAGGTGTCAATAGCTTCCTTCTTACAGCATTACTTGGAGCATTTGCCATGCTTACAATACCTTTTGTTTCTACATGGATTGTAAGTACAACTGGAGTAGGGCAAGCAGTAGGAGGCATGGTTGGAGGAGCAGCCATCGCAACCAAAGCTGTAGCAGCTCCGGCTACAGGTGGAGCCAGTGCAGCTATGTAAAAAGATTCATTAAATTTTAAATTCACATAATCATGATTATTAAAAACTTAGAAAATAAAATCAAATTAGCCGGAATTTTATCCATTGGCTGTTTTGCAACTAGTATAGTTATTTCAGGTATGGTACTAGCCTTTTGTTTCTCTTTAGTAAAAGCTGAAAGAAAAAAAATATATGTTTTGGATAATGATGTCCCTGTACTAGTAAAACAAACTGGTACAGAAGTCAACTTGGAAGTCGAATGTAAGAGCCACATAAATCTATTCCACACTTTATTTTTCACATTACCACCAGACGATGAATTTATAAAATACAACATGGAAAAAGCCATGTATCTAATTGATGATAGCGGATTAAAACAATATAATAATTTAAAAGAAAAAGGATATTTCAACACCATATTAGCGAGTTCTGCAACAGTAACAATTATGACAGATAGTATCAAGGTGGACATGAACAACCTATCTTTTGAGTACTATGGCATCCAACGTATAGAGCGAGAAACCTCTATTCTAAAAAGGCAACTTGTAACTACAGGGAAATTAAGACAAATTCCACGTACTGAAAATAATCCTCATGGACTTATTATCACAGATTGGAAAACGATACTAAACAAAGACCTAGATTATAAAGTAAAAAAGAATTTCTAATGAAACTGTTTAAACATAAAAAGAATGATAGAAAAGAAAGTATCAAGACTAAAGCCGAGCAAGCTACAGTTGTTCTTCTTACTAAAATATTTCAAAAGTTCGGAGTTAATAACGCTTGTGAACGCTTATTGGCGTGGGCTGATATACACCGTAAAGCTATGTTTGGAATTACGATTTCATTCCTTTCTTTCGTCACAATTCTATCATTAGTAATGCGTCCAGAAAGAAAGCCAATGCAAGTTTTCAACGAAGAAAAAAGCAAAGTACAAATTAACATTGATAGTACCCTACAAAAAAAACAAGTAGGAGTTCACGACTTGTTAGAAGTGATTAAAATGCAAAATGAAATTAATGAGCTAAGAAAAAATGGGAAATTAACTCCAGAAGACACTATACGAATAAAAAATTTATACAATAAATTAAATAAATAGCGTATGAAACAGATTGATATTAAAAAGCCTAAGTACATCATTCCGATACTCATCCTACCTTTTATTCTAGGGATAGGATGGCTAGTTAAGGATATGATAAACTCTGCCCCAGCAGAAGAAACTACATTAGTAGAAACGGAAGAATTAAATCTTGATATTCCTGATGCTAATTTAGAAAAAAGAGAGATAAAAAGTAAATTTGAATCACTCAAAGGAGCTTTCAATAAATCTTCTGATTATTCATCAATACAAACCATAGATAAAGAAGAAGAAGTTAGCGAAATTGAAAGTTCTGGTTCTCTTTACTCCAATGATGAAATAAGGCAAATTGACAGTTTAAATCAAGCTTCTAGAATCCGAGAAAAGGAATTGGAACAACAAATAAAAGGATTTCCTACTATAGATGAATCAAGTCAAACAGAAACTAGGAAAGCTCCTGAAAAATCCAAGATGCAAGAAGAAATGGAGCTTTTTAAAATGCAAATGGCTTATATAGATTCATTACAAAATCCACGTCCTAGAACACCTCAAAAAAAACAAGATGAAAAGCCAAAAGAAAAGGCTATAGAAGTTGTAAAAGCGAAAAATCCCGCAGAAGTATATTTTAATACTGTAGGGAAAGAACAAAAAACTTCACTAATCACAGCTATATTAGATGAAACTTTAAAAGTAACAGATGGTAGCCGAGTACGCATACGGCTTCTAGATGATATAATGATTAATGACGCTCTTTTAACTAAAGGCACTTACCTATATGGGAATGTATCTGGCTTTAAAGCTCAAAGAGTACACATTAATATTTCCTCTATAATGGTTGATGGCAGACAAATGAAAGTAGATTTATCTGTATATGATAATGACGGACAAGAAGGTTTCTTTGTTCCTTCATCAGCTTTTAGAGATTTGAGTAAAGATGTTGGAGCGCAAATAGGAAGCCAAACTATACAAATGAACAGCCAATCAGAAGGAGTAGAACAATTCGCTTTAGGTGCTTTACAAGATGCTTACCGTAGTACAACCCAAGCTCTTTCCAAAAACATCAAAAAAAACAAAGCCAAATTAAAATATAACACACAAGTTTTTTTAGTAAACAACAAAGATAAAGAACAATAATATGAGAAAGATTTTTATTGCATTATGCACAATGGTTTCTGTTATTACAGGAAATGCACAGAACACCCCTATTGGAGAAAACATCGAGCTTGCAGGTGAAAACCCAGAAGAACTAAAGGTTATATACGTCAACAAAGATGTTTCAACGCATTTTATAGCTATGGAAGATATAAAATATGTTGATATATCAGTCAATGATATTGTTGGCGATATTCCTACTGGTAACTCTCTTAGAATAAAGCCCACAAAAGAAGGAGCTAGTGGAGTTATCACCATTGTTACAGAAAGATTTTTCGTACAATATATGCTAGTATATAGTAGCGATTTAGCAAAAGCATACACTCGCTTTAATATCCCTTATGCTGATTTACGTAGCTATATGAATCCAGAAGTGAACTTAACCAAAGCACAAATGTATGATTACGCACATAGAATGTTTATTTCAAAAAATAAATTCTATGATGTTTCCAGTAAAAGTAACCTAATGAAAATTGTACTAAACAATATCTACACATTAGATAAGTATTTCTTTATTGATATTTCTATGATTAATAAAACAAAAATACGATATGATATAGACCAAATACGCTTCAAAATAGAAGATAAAAAACAAACAAAGGCTACTAATTTTCAATCTATAGAAATACTTCCATTGATGCAAGTTAATAAGAATCTTGTTTTCAAGAAGAACTATCGAAATATTTTTGTCTTTGAAAAATTTACTTTCCCAGACGAAAAAGTTCTTACCATAGAAATATCTGAAAAACAGATTTCAGGACGTACTATAACATTAAGAATTGATTATGCAGACATTCTTCATGCAGATGCTTTTACTGAATAAAATTTTACGATTATGAAAAGAATAGCATTTCTTGTTATCACCTTATTTTTTTCCCTAAAGTCAATGGCTGGTGATGGTGATAAGTTTTTTAATATTTCAGGAGGTTGGCAATGGAAAAATACCGTCAATGCAGTTGTAGGGCTGGAGTTTGAAGGTAAATATCACAATGCTTATGAACTATATATTGATTTAGCTACAGCATATGATAAATGCCCGGTATGTAATAAGGTATGCTCTGATAGTTTCTGGAGCTATAAAACATTCGGCATAGGTGCAGCATATAAACCTACAATCTCACGAGGCAAAAACAGTAATTTAAGATGGCGGTTTGGAGCAGATTTAGGAGCTAACAGAAAAGGGTTTCAGGCTTCCATTGATATAGGTTTAGAATATAGCTATTCATTTAGAAATGGAATGCAAGTCTTTGTAATGCAAAAAAATGATTTTGTCTTTTGGACACGTGACCATTTCCGAAATGGATTATTAGTAGGTGTCAAATTTCCAATAAATAATTAAGTATGAAAAAAATATATATAATTCTATTATCCATTATAGGGGTAATATCATCATGTACAAAACACGAAGATATTATAGACACATCATTACAGCCGGGTAGTATCTTATGTAGTGATGGAAGTATAGTGCATCCCTCACTTTTTTCACCCAATGAAAAAGAAGCCATTGGAGTTGTATTTTGGTGTAATGATGGGAATAATCCTGATATAAAAGAAACCGCTTATGCCGTTTCATTAGAAGATTTAGAAGAAAATCCTTTAATAGATACAGACGAGGATATAGCTAATGTTTCGGAAGATGAAAACAGCTTTGATGGAGCAGCTAATACTGCCGCAATAATGAACTTTGCTATAAAAGATAGTTTAGCTTATCCAGCAGCTCAAAAAGCTATAGAATACGCACCAAAAGGTGTTACAGGTTGGTTTATTGGCTCTATCGCACAAAACAAAGCAATCTCTAATAATCTTGAAAAGGTATATTCTTCTTTCTCAATCATTGGAGGAACGCACTTTGATGGTTGGTACTGGAGTTCTACAGAAGATGGAGCAGGAAAAGATACTCCTAAAGTGTTTGCACTAATTTCTTCATTAACAAAAGGAAGAGCAACCAGTACAAGCAAAAGAAATTCATTTAAAATCAGACCTATTATAGCAATAAGATAATCATGAAAAAGAAAATAATTATACTAGCAGCCTTCGTTGTTACATTTTTTACCGCATGTACTTCAACGCATATGATAACTTTCAGTAACGCTGAACTAAGCGACAAAGAAAAAGACATGATAGAAAATAATAGTAACTATTCAACCGCTTCAATAGTTGGTGGAAGTGCAAAATTAGTTAAAGAGGAAAGAGATAAAGCTATCCAAGAAAAGATAGAAGCTAGAAGAAATAAACTAAAAGCTATTGATGGCTTATCAATCTCCAGCTATAAAGATAAAAATGGAAAAGAACAGTTTAAAGCAACAGCTCAAAGTGAAATCCTATTCAAATTTGATTCATATGAATTAAATGAAGAAGCTCAAAAAATGCTTTCTGACTTATGTAATATCATTAGTGAAATACCCAATACTAAGATTAAAATAATTGGGCATACTGACAATATAGGAGAAAAACAATACAATATCATACTTTCTAAAAATAGAGCAGCAGCAGTAGGAAATTACCTTAGAACCGCTGGTATAGAAACAAACAACATAACAGAAGATGGAAAAGGATATAGCGAACCCATTGCAGACAATACAAGTGAAGCTGGACGTGCTAAAAATAGGAGAGTAGAAATATTTATCACAAATGATGAATATTAAAAAGAGAGATTTCTATTAACAAAGACCGGGAGGTAAAACTCTCGGTCTTTGTTTTATAGTCTGGAAAGAAATTGATACCGTACTTTTCGGAGTTCCGGCACTGATGGGCAAACATGGCATGATGAAATGATACCGAATTATCATTCCTGGCACACCCTGCAGAACGACCTTTTGATACCAAATACAAAAAGCTGCCGGAAGCCGGACACAAAAAATTGATACCATAAAACATTAGGGAAAAAGAACAAAGAGAAAACACTATATATAAATAATATATGAATATATAATATATGAACCTATAAACATATAATATATGATTAATATACTCCACTTCCAGAAAGAGCAACACGAAGAATCTTCTTTTCCCTAAAGTTCTTTGTGTCGTTTCTCTCTATATCTGAATACAGAAAAACGGCTGCATCATAAAAGAAACGATACCGACACCATTCAGGAACTATCGCCCATCAGCAAAAGGATTGCATCTAATTGATACCTTTTCTGCCTGCACTGGAGAGAAACCGGGAAGGTATTTGATACCGTACTTTTCCGGGTTCTGCCCGGCATGGACGATAAGAGAACATTATTATGATACCAAAAACTTTAGGGAAAAATAAAACTTCGGCAGTCTATAAACCTAAAACCATTTTTAACAAAAATAATTGTCCTATTATTTGCGACATTTATAGAAAATTACTATCTTTGAGTATTGAAAATAAAGAGATAAATAAACTTTTAAAGCTGGTTTGGCTGCCAGTATAAAGAACAGCAAACAAAATCATGAATATCTTAAGATTTCTTTTAAGTAGCTTTTTATGGGCTATGGGTGGAATTTTTGTATTAGCAATCTATGCGTATAGTGAACTAGTCTATTTGATTTTTATTTGCATTGCAATAGTAGGATTAACCATCTACTACAGAAAATCCATAATAAAAATGTACGCAGAAATCTTTAATGAGTTAGGAATCAATAAGTATGTTATACAAATTAAAAATCTAAAGAAATACAAAGAACCTATTTACAAACTAATCAATACAATAGGTCTATGATGATTGTTTTTTCTCTATCTTTGCTAAAGACATCAGCAAGATAGCTATATAAAATTAGAAAATAAATAGTTATGGAAACTAATCAAACATATCAAAATGAACTTGGTTCGGCTATGCTCCCATTTGTTATGAGAGAATTGGTTGATACAGTCATGAAAAGAAAAACGCTACCTTTAGAAGATGCGTTATACTATATATATTCTTCCAATTTGTACAAGGCATTATTGGACGAGAACACAAAACTATGGTATTCAAGTACATTATCACTTTATGAAGCATTAGAAAAAGAGAAAACAGAACAGAAGAAAGTACAAAAGGACAATCCAAAGATATTGCTTTTTCAAATGTTTTGTGCTGAAAATTACAGGGAAACTAAAAATATAAGTGCTAAAGAAACTCTTTTGCTGTTTTCCAATCATGGCGTTTTTGAATTTCTATATGAAAATTTTGAAATGCTGCACACACAAGATACAGAGTATATATTAGATACTATAATAACTTATATCAATAAAAAGGCATGAAACTATATCACGGCTCAACAGTTACCGTCAAATCCCCTAATATACAGAAAGGGCGTAAAGCTACTGACTTTGGAAAAGGATTCTATACGACAACTAATTTTGAACAGGCTAAGAAGTGGGCAATACTCAAAAGAAATCGGGAACATGGTAAAAAAGCGGTCGTTTCAGTTTATGAAGTCCCCGATAATATTCTTGATAGAGAGTTTTCAGTCCTTCGATTTGATGGGGCTACAAAAGAGTGGCTGGAGTTTGTAGTTAATAACCGCAGAGGAAAAGGAAAAAACAGCTATGATTTAATAATGGGACCCGTTGCCAATGACCAGTTATATGCAACAATCCGGCTTTATGAACAAGGTGTTGTTACGGCTGATGCAGCGATTGAAATGCTAAAGACCCATAAGCTTTTTAACCAACTTTCATTTCATACAGTGAAAGTTATTCCATTATTAAAATTCACAGAATCTATTGAAGTATAAATCATAAAACTATAATGAACCATGAATAAAGAAATGAGCTTGGATGTTGCGCTCGACATTATCGGGACACTCCGCATGATGAAGATAGATGAAATATCAGAAGAGAAGGATGAAAACAGAAAAAAAATACTGCAAAAAGAACTTTCTGTTCTCAACACAGAAGAAAAAATAGCAAATGGATTGTTGCAGTTTGAAGTTTCTGAAAATGTGCGCTTATCAGTCATGGATAAGATACAAAACTATTACGCACCTAAATTGAAAGCATATTATGCAACGCTATGAAGTAGAAGCCATCTTTGAACAAAAAAAAGATGGCTTATTTGAGGACATCAATATATCATCACAAAAGCCTATTGCTATAATCTTAGGTGGACAACCAGCTTGCGGAAAAAGCACTCTTATAAATGTTGCAAAGAAAGACCATCCTAACTTAGATTTTCTCACTGTTAATGGTGACCTTTACAGACAGTTTCACCCCAATAAGGAACTAATAAAAGACCCTATTAAATACCCCATTGAAACCCAGATTTTTTCTAGCGTTTTTACAGAAAGACTAATAGAAGAAGCCATTAAACGGAAATGCAATATTATTATAGAAGGAACTATGAGAAATCCAGATGTACCTTTAAAGACAGCACAAAAATTTAAAGATGCAGGATTTAGAGTTGAAGCATATATTATTGCAGCCCCCAAGGAGTTTACCCAACTAGGACTTTACAACAGGTATCAAGAAGAAGTACTAAGTAAAGGACAAGGACGATTAGCCGATATTGATTCACATAACAAAGCCGTAAATGGACTAATGAAATCTGCAAATCAATTATACAGTGATAAGGCTGTAGATAAGATTTCTATCCACACCTACTTAGCGAAAGAAAGAATTAAAGATTTCAATCTAGTAAATGGTGAATGGAGTTGCAAAAGTATGCCATCTATTTTTATAGATGAAAGTCGTTCAAAACAGATGAAGAATAAAGAAATACTTAACACTAACATTCAAAGAGGAAAAGAGCTTATTGAATCCGTAACGAATCCTGAAGTAAAAAAAGGAATGAAAGAAGCTCTGTCACAACTTCAATCTTCACTAGAAAAAGTTCAAAGACAAGAAAAAGGATTAAAAAAAGGTTTCTTCTGATTCTTCCAAAAAGAGAGGACTGGCTTTTCCAATCCTCTTTTTCTATTTATTTGCGTCTTAACTCATTATCTATTTGCTGTGAAATTTGTCCTTTAACAGTTCTGATTACCTCATTAATATAATCAAGAATTGGCTTAGGGTCTATAGTTTTATCTTTGTATTCCATTTGAAAATGTAAGTGTTCTCCTGTGCTGCGCCCGGTACTTCCACTAATGCCTATTGGTTGCCCAGCTTCAACAGCTTGTTTCGCATTTACAAGCACACTGTATAAATGCCCATAGATAGAAGTAAAATCACCATGACGCACTTCTACATAATTGCCCAACCCTTTATTTTTTCCTGTTTTTACAACCATTCCCGGCATTATCGAATAAACATAGTCGTTGTTGCCTTTAAGGTCTATCCCTCTATGATTTGCTATTTTTCCAGTAAATGGGTCTTTTCTTTTACCATAATGGGAAGTTATCACCATTGAATCAATGGGCAAAGATAAATACCTTCTTTGCTTCCAGTATGCAAGTCGTTCTGTAGTCAAAGCATCATTGACGACAACAGCCTTTTCTTTTTCTTCTATCAATTTATTTTCTGTCGTTGCTAATACAGGTTCCGCTTTAGGAATATCCTTTTTCTGTAATACCGTATTAAACTGACAGTAGCCATTCACTGAAAAAAACAATGAATAAGTAAAAAACATGATAAATTTATTCTTCATATTGATATTTTTATTACTTTTGAGCAAAAATATACATTACATGGATAAAAAGCAAGCTATTTTTAATGAAAATGATATTCCATATAAAGAATTAGAACTAATAGGAATATCAAAAAAACAGATATGGTCTTTGGATAAGGCAAATATCACAGCTCTATTATCTGGAAAGAGAACCAGTTTACTAGACCTTTCTTTTCACGATAATAATGGAGAAGAAATAAGTATGAAAGGAAAAATAAGTTTGTACTGGAAAGATAGCAACAATGCTGGCGTTAAAGTTCATCCAGTCAGACCAGAAATAATGAATGATATAAACCTTAAACCAAAGGAGTTAGAACGACTTCAAGATAACGAGATAATAACAAAAACTATTAACAATGAAAAATATCTCGTACAATTAGACCCTGAAACAAACGAATTGCTTAAAACAAAAATCAAAAGTATTTCAATACCTTCAAACATAAAAGGTGTTGAGCTGGATAAGCAACAAAAGGAAACTCTAAAATCAGGTAAGGAATTAATTTTGAATGTTGACAAAGAAAAAATTGCCATAAGATTAGATTTAAATAATCCAAGAGGAATAAAATTCCTAGACTTCGAGCAGAAACAGAAAATAGCTTATGACCGGCATAACCCACAAATTATAGGAACTATTCATACTGATAAAAACAGAAATGAATATATAGAATACATGAAAGGACAAAAAACAACACTTGGAAATGAATCGCAATCTAAAGTAGAACATAAATTCAAATTATAAAATGGAAGAAAAGAAAAAATTTGAAGCTTTGCAATATAGTTATGAAAATGCCGGACAATTCCGAGCAATAGCAGCAATTCTTGGATATTCAGAAGAATATCGGAATGGTGATATTACCTTTTCCAAAGGTAATGAAACATATACTTATCCACTGAATACACTTAAACTTGGCAATTTAGGAGATAATAGAGAATCTTTATTAGAGCAATCTAAAGAAAGAATAATCAGTTTCTTTGATAAAGAACAAGCTAGCAATAATTTCCAAGAATATAGCCAATATTTACGAGAAAACCACAATGTTGCAATTATAAAATGGGATGATATAAAACAAGGTACTAACAAGAATGAAGGATATAAAGACGGATTTACAGTCATTGACCTTGAAAATAAAATTGCATATAAAGGAGAAGACCTTTATCGATATGCTTATGAACAAAACCAAACCCTAGATGGTAAAGGTTCATATGTTGATATAGACTGGAACAAGTTTAATGAAGTAGGAGTTAAACCGGAAAATTTAAGCCCCGAAGATATTGCAAACATCAAAAATGGGAAAAAAACAGGTATGCTAAATTTTTCCATTGAAGATACTCCCGGTAATAGAACACTTCTAGACAATGAAAAAGTGTCTTATAAAACAGAAAATGGAAAACTCCATTTTGAGGGGAAAGCAACAACTCTTAAATATATAACAGCCGAGAATACACCTGAAAATAAATCTAAATTAAAAACCAACGAAATTGATTTCAAAGAAGAAGGTAAACGCATCAAAATTGATGGTATCAATGCTAGAAAACTAGCAATCGCAGCTATTACAGTAGTTTACCCAATCGCTGGGATTGCTATCTTGCTCATTCCTAAACGACAAGAAATAAAAAATGATTTATCCTTTACTAAGGATGAAATAAAAGCCCTAAAAGCTGATAATGTCGTAGTAAAGACTAATTCAAAAGGAGAAAGAACATTGCACCAACGTGACAAAGATACTAATGAGATAGTATCAATAAAAGCAAAAGACATTCATATTCCCCAAAAACTTGGAGGAATAGAGCTTACTCCTATGCAGCAAGAAAATCTCAAAAATGGAAAAGAAATTACCATTGTAAACGAGGAACTAAACAAAGCTGCAAAAGTAAAACTAGATTTGAATGCCAGAAATGGATTATCAATCAAAGATGCAAATACTATAGAAATTAAAGCGACTGAAAAGAAAGAACAAACAATAGGGAAAGAAAGATATATATCTGATAAAGAAAGATTAGAGTTTGTAGCCCAAAAAGGAGCTAAAGGGATTGATGAAATTTTTAAAGATAAACCCACCGAAATGGCTGCCTTTTTAGAGAAACATAAACTTTCTAAAGATTATGCTTCTTACAAGGAAGTAGAAAAAACATATTCCAGCTCTAGGGAAGCTACTAAACAAACTGTCGGAGAACAAATATCTACCCAAATGGATAAAATAGATAGTTCTATTAAAGCAACAGCGAAGCAAGAAGCATCTATTCTCGGATATGGTAGAACCTACGGAAAAAATAATGATACTCCAACAATGAAACTATAATATTATGCTAACATTTGACGATTATAAGGCTAAAATATCCATCATTCAAATACTTGAAGATTTAGGATATAAACAAGACATTAGCAAAGGAAAGGTTTCGCCTGTTTTTAAACTGACAGACGGAGCAGGTAACAAGTTGGATGAAATCATCATCAAGAATCCTCATAGTGTACAAGAACACTACTATGATAGGAATTATAAAGGTGGAGATTTAATTCAGTTCATCAAAAATCATATTAACGACTTCCCACAATTCCAACATCAAAATACATTTGTGCGAATCAATATGATTTTAGGACATTACGCAAATGAGCCTTATAGTCCTAAATATGAAGCATTCAAAGTTGTAAAAGCAGAAAACAAATCTTTTGACAGAGATAGATATAAAGAATTTCCTACTACACTCGCTGATTTAAGATTTCTCACAAATGAAAGAAATATAAATCATCAAGTCGTAGAAAAGTTTCTACCATTTATCACAAGGGTTAAAGACTTACAAGGAAACGGCAATTATTATAATATAGGTTTTCCCTATATTAATCCAAAAGATAAAGACAACAAAGTAACAAATTACGAATTAAGAAACTATGGATTCAAAGGAATGGCTGCCGGAGGTGATAAAAGTAACTCGCTTTGGATTGCTGATTTTTGCCCACACCCCCAAATGGCAAAACATATATACTTTGCAGAATCCGCTTTAGATGCTATGAGCTTCTATCAGCTCAATGCTAACAAAATCAAATTAGAAGAAAGTGTTTTTTGTAGTGTAGGAGGGTACATTTCAGTTAATCAAATAAAAAACACTTTATTGCGATACCCACAAGCTAAAGTACATACCTGTTTTGATAATGATTTAAACGGTAATTTGTATGACATTAAAGTGTCTGGAATCATTAGTAATACAGAAATGACAATAAAAGAAAATAAAGATGATGTGCTGTTTAAAACTAAGGGTAGAGAATTCACTATTAACAAAAATGACGTTTCACTAGAAAGTTTTAGGGAAAAAAGCAAAATAATAGCTCCTATGATTTCTCATAAAGCAGAAAAAGCAAAAGATTTCAATGAAATTCTAATGAAACAACATGAACAAAAAAAAAGTATTAAGTTATGAATGATGGAACAAACATAGCTTCTGATGATATTATATTAAAGCCTAAATTCCGATATTGGTTAATGAAGAATTTCCTTTTAATCACATTAGCGATTTTCGTATTCATTTTTAGTAAATATATAAGAGAACATGAATTATTAAAATTTATCAGTGGAACGATATTAGTATTGTTGATATTTATAATTTTCTACAGATATATTTCAATGTTACTTTGTACAAAATGGATTATAACTAGAGAGCAAATAAAAATATATCAAGGAGTGCTTTCAAAAAGGATTAACTACATAGAATTATATCGTGTATATGATTATGAAGAAAAGCAAAGTTTTATCCAGTCTTTAATAAACAACACCAATATCTACATTTATTCTGGCGATAAATCAACACCAGAACTACTGATGAATGGTCTTAAAGCTAATAGTGATATAATTCAAACCATCAGAAATAGAGTAGAAGAACAAAAAAAGAAAAAAGGAATATATGAATTTACAAACAGATAATGATATGAAAAGAGTGCTTTTATTTTTTTCCCTAATGTTACTGTTAGGCAACATAAAAGGACTAGCACAATCTATTGTCATTGACCCGGTAATGATTGGAACATTGGTTTATTCCCATCAGGAGCAACAAGGTGTATTGAAAGACATACAAAGTGAGGAAACAAAAATCCGCAACTTTCAAATTTTAATCCAACAAAAAATGAATCAAATTCAATCCTTACAGGAGAAGACATACAACTATCTTTCTACAGTTAATGCAGTTGTGAAAAATGGAAAAGATATTATTTATGCTTCAACCTTAGCTAGAGACATAGCTAAATACCAATCCGAAGCAGCTAAATATGCAGTTGGAGACCCTAAATTATTAACCATAATTGCAAAAACAGAGTATGAGCTTATCAGTCGAAGTGTAGATTTAATGATATACATAAACAATATAGCATTGCAAGGCGGTGAAAAAAATCTTATGGATAATAAGCAAAGGATAGATTTATGTATTCATGTGGTCAATGAACTTAGACGAATGCGAGGACTTGCATACGCTGTATGCCGACAAATGAAATCCGCTAAAAGGGCTGGAGTACTAAAAACACTTGTACCCGGACAATTTAAATATGTAAATAGTGGGAAACAAAAAGTAGATAATATTTTAAACGGTATTAAATGGATTAGTAAAGGAGGATATTAAATGGATAATGATACAATCAAAGATTTAGGCTTATGCCCTATTTGCCAAAAAGGACACATAATGAAAGGCAGTTTAGGATATTCCTGTAATTACTTCAAAAACATGAATGACAAATGTACATTTAATATTTATCATTCATATTGGGGAAAAGAGATTACAGAAGAAATAGCCAGGCAATTAATAACAACAGGGAAAACAGATATATTTCATGACTTCCATAATAAAAAAGGAGTTCCTTTTTCTGCATATCTGACTATCGAAAATGGAATCGTTATTCCTTCTTTCGTAAATGAAGTATTAGAAACTCCGTGTCCTGTGTGTGGTAGAGAAATTGAAATTTTACTAAATGGATATGCTTGTAAAGGGTATTCACAAAAGGACAAGGACAACAACAGAGTTTGTAACCTCTATATACCCAAAACTATTGCACAAAGAGAAATACCATTGGAAGCAGCAGAAATACTTGCCAGAGGAAAAAAAACACCGTTTATGACTGGATTTAAATCAAGAGAAGGAAATGATTTTTCTTCACGGCTGGTTCTAACAGAGAACTTAGATATTTCTTTTGACAATACATTGTGTAAGTGTCCTAAGTGTGGAGGAAACTTATATATAAACAAAAAAGCCTATAATTGTTCCAACTATAGAAATGAAGCCATAAAATGTGATTTTGTCATTTGGCGTGAAATGTCAGGACGTTCTATAACTCCCGAAGAAGCAATAGAACTTTGCGAGAAAAAAGAAACACCTGTGTTAACTGGATTTCATGATAAAAACGGGCAACCGATGGAAAGAAAGCTTGTACTGAACGATGATTTTAAAATAAAACTAATATGAAAATAGAATTTATAATTTATAGCCATTTTTTTAAAGAGAGAGGAATGAAGGTAAAGGGTGATTGGAATTTTCCGCATCTTCCAAGGATAGGCGAAGAAATTTCACCTCACATTATAATGTTTCAGAATGAATTTACCTATCAAAATTTATTAGAATATCTAACAGATGAAGCTAAAAGTGATTTTAATAAATTCAATGATGGTGAAGATGATTTAGAAGGGAATTTTAAAGCATGGGTATATGATGTTATCTGTGAGGTCAATATAGTTGAATCAATACATTATAGACCAGATACAGAAGACTATACCCAAATTATTCCTGAAATTTGTTTAAGTGATTTAAGTAATTAAATATTATTGATATGCAAATGAATAAGACTGATTTAATCAAAATGGTTGCTGAAAAGGCAAATAAACCAACAAAAGAAGTAGCAGAAATAATTGATAGTTTTTTCAAAGAATTATCTCAAAATCTAAGAGAAAAAGATGTTTCTATAAAAGATTTTGGTACTTTCAAAAAGATTATTCAGCCAGCTCGGATAGCTAGAAATCCGGCAACTGGAGAACCTGTAGAAGTTCCAGAAAAGGAAGTTGTTAAATTTAAGCCGTCCAAAAATATACTAAACATGAAATGGCTATGATAGAAATAAACATCCATATTCCTATAGATGGTGTGAACAATATTTCTATACCAATCCAATTACCTGTAGTTCCAAGGGTTGGAGAAAAGATTTATCTATCTGACAAACAAATAAATAATTTGATAAGTCTATTAGAAGAAGAATATTACCACAATCCACAAACAGAAGAATGGAAAGAATCAATAAGACGGTTCACCAATATTGAGGAAGTAGCATATAATGCTGCAAATGGAACGATACACATTGAATTATCAACTATTTAAAAGAAACAATATGAAAAAGTATTTATCATTAGTAATGATTGGTTTAAGCCTTATGTTGTCTGGATGCAATAAAGACGATAACAACGACCCTGATACTCCACCTACAGGAGATACAGGAAAAGTACGTTATGAAGCTACCGTAAGCGACCCAGAAAATTTCAAACTTCTAATACATTATACAGTAGGAGTAGATATTTCTTCCGAAGCTCCCGAAGAAGCTGCCAAAGAAACTATTGTAGAAAGTCCATTCACATTTGAGCAAGAAGCCAAACAAGGAACATATTTATGGCTATCTGCCTACCCTATACCTAAAGATGAAGAAAACCTTGAAAATTTACAGCTACCTAAGACAGTCGAAGTAAAAATTTTTATTGATGATAAGCTGCATAAGTCTAACAGTGGTGAAAATTATGCAATGGTTCAACATATATTCGGACAGGAAAATTACCAGTAGAATTGATACCTTTTCTGCCTGCACTGGAGAGAAACCGGGAAGGTATTTGATACCGTACTTTTCCGGGTTCTGCCCGGCATGGACGATAAGAGAACATTATTATGATACCAAAAAATAAAAACCAATACCACTCTCACTGCATAAAAGAGTGGTATTTTCATTTGAATTAATAAAATGAAAGACCAAAAAAGATTATTACACAAGTGCCTATTAGAAGACATTCCAGCTTTTGTAATATGCGGAACAGATATTTGTTCCGTCCAAGCAATGGAAGCATATTACCAGATAGCAGTAGAAAAAGGTTGCAATAGCAATTTTTTAGAAGACTTGAAATTAGCTATAGAAGATTTCAAGGCTTTTCAATGTGAGGAACCTGAAAAAGTTAAAATACCCGATTAAATCATGGAAGAAAGCAAAGAATTACAAAAACTATATGGATTCATGCAAGCATTCATTTATATAACTGTTTGCATAGAGATTCTACTATTTGTTCATTTTCCCTTTAGTGAACAAATTATGCCCTTATTATCAAAAATGGCAAAAATTCCTATCTATTCTAATATTCTTTATAGTAAACTATTTACATTCTTTATTATAATGGTTACTTGCATTGGAACACGTTCAAAAAAGGATTTAGAATTAGACCCGACTAAACAAATCATTTTTCCTTTAATCTTTGGATTCATAATGTTCTTTGGAAGTATATGCTTTCTTTTCTTTAAAGAAAAAGGAGAAACTAGTTTAGAATGGTATAATATAGCTTACATTATACTATCAATAATTGGAGCGACATTAATAAATTCAGCTCTAGATAACATTTCCAAACGTATTAAATCAAACTTTATGAAAGATAGATTTAATATAGAGAATGAAAGCTTTGAACAATCTAAAGACAAGGTAGAAACAGAATTCTCTGTCAATATTCCGATGAAGTTTTTCTACAATAGAAAGTGGCATAATGGGTGGCTGAATATATGTAACTGTTTTCGTGGAACTTTCGTAATAGGAACGCCTGGAAGTGGTAAATCTTTTTCTGTTATAAATTCTTTTATAAGACAACATTCAGCTAAAGGATTTGCAGAAGTTGTTTACGACTTCAAATTTCCTGAACTTGCCAAAATTGCATATTATAATTATCAAAAGAACAAGCAATTAGGAAAAATACCAAGTAATTTCAAGTTCAATGTCATTAATTTTTCTGATATTGAATATAGTAGAAGAATAAACCCATTGAAACGAGAATATATAGAAATCCTAGCAGATGCAACAGAAACGGCAGAAGCATTATATGAGAGTTTACAAAAAGGCGACAAAGGAAGTGGAGGTAATAGCGATTTTTTTAAAACATCAGCAGTAAACTTGTTAGCAGCTTCTATTTATTTTTGGTCTAGATACGAGAATGGCAAATATTCAGATTTACCGCATGTACTGGCTTTCCTTAATCAAGAATATGACGTACTTTTTAAAGTCCTCTTTTCCGAACCTGAATTAAAATCACTAGTTTCCCCATTTGAAGCTGCATATAAATCAGGAGCAGTGGACCAATTAGAAGGACAGATGGCAAGTCTAAAAGTACAGTTATCAAGACTGGCTACTAAAGAATCTTTTTGGGTATTTAGTGGCAATGATTTCAATTTAAAAGTATCAGATAAAAAAGACCCTAGTTATCTTATCATTGCAAATAACCCTAAAACACAAAGCATGAATAGTGCTTTAAATGCACTTATCATTAACCGATTAACTAGACTTGTCAATACAAAAGGTAACTACCCTACTTCAATCATAGTAGATGAATGTCCCACATTATATTTTTATCAACTTGCAACACTACTTTCTACTGCACGTAGCAATAAGGTTTCAATTTGTTTGGGATTACAGGAACTACCGCAATTAGAAGAACAATACGGCAAAGCTACCGCAAAAACTATAACTTCTATTATAGGTAACACTTTATCCGGGCAAGCTAAAGCTCCTGAAACTTTAGATTGGCTACAAAAACTATTTGGAAAAGTTAAGCAAGTAAAAGAAGGTGTTACTATCAGAAGAAACGAAACAACAATTAATATGAATGAACAAATGGATTTTGTTATCCCGGCATCCAAAATATCTTCATTACAAGCTGGTACATTAGTAGGGCAAGTTGCATTAGATTTTGGACAAGAAGATAATTTTCCAACAGCGATGTACCATTGCAAAACCAATTTAGATTTAAAAAAAATTAAGAAAGAAGAAGAAGCCTACAAAGAACTGCCAAAAGTATATAACTTTGGGACAGCAGATAATAGAGAGAAATTACTGCAAAAAAACTTTAAGAGAATATACGACGAAGTAGAAACAGTAATAGAACAATATGTATAACATTACATTACCAATTTTAGGCACAAGGTTAAAGCAAATCCGAGAGCATATAGGATATTCCCAAGCTCAATTAGCAGAACAGCTGAACTGTAAACAAAATGCGATTTCAAATCTTGAACTAGGAAAAGGGGGCAGCCTAAAACTTTTATTTCAAGTGCTGAATTTTTATTCTAACTATGTTTTTATAGATTTAATATTTAGTGAAAAGTTTTATCTGATTTCTAATACAGAAGAAGATGAAGCGCAAAAAGCCAATTATAATTCTGTTATAATAGAAATTATAAGACAATCAGAAAAAAACTATGAGGATGCTATGTCAAACGCTAAAAAAGAGCTAGAAGCTAATCTTCAAAAAGCCATCAATTTATTACAGCCCTAATAAAATAAAAGAGAGTACAAAATACTCTCTTTTATTTTCCAATATTACTTTAAAGAATTTGTGATACCTATTCTTTTGGAGTTCTGGCACTGATGGGCGTATATAGCATGATGAAATGATACCGAATTATCGTCCCTGGTACACCCTGAAGAACTCCTTTTTGATACCAAATACAAAAAGCTGCTGGAAGCCGGACACAAAGAATTGATACCATAAAACTATAGGGAAAAAGAAGAAGGACAAAATGCCATATTATATATAAATAATATGAATATGTGATTAATATCCTTCACTCCCCGAAACCCAGAAAGAGCAACACGAGAATCTTCTTTTCCCTATGTCCATTTCATAAAAATGATACCAGTATAATAACAAATACTTATAATATGAAAAGAGAGCATCCAAATACATACCTTTTAACAATACAATCGAAATCAATCTATCCTATCTAATTCTATTATAGCTACTTTCTCTTTATCTGGACTTGCTTCATTTTGTATAAGAGTTATATGTTTTTGGGTATAGCTTTTAATAACCCAAGGAGCACCACCTAAATATAAAGCATTGCTATTAAATATGATATATTTTCCTTCTATTTTGTAAGTAATATCAATTTCATCGTAACTTTCCCAATTTACTTTCCCCGATTGAGTATCTATAAATTGCATACCTACTCCCATATTGGGAACTACCCAAGCATCACAACGACCTGTACCACGCCATGAGGTTTGATATAGTTTTTGGGGAGTAAGTTCTCCTATTTGTACCTCTGGATTTTTATCATCACAACTTGTAAAACTTATGTTTACTAAAAATAATGCCCAAAGCATTAATAAGCAAGATTGTTTAAAATAATGTACCATGTATTAAAATAGATTATATTAATATAAATACCAGACTTCAAAATTACAATCCTATAATTGTGTATAGATTTGCTAATGTTGCTATTGAAATCTGTTTTTCTACTAAATTAGAAGCCCATGAACTAAGACCATATACTTCCAGCAAACTCTCATCTCTTTCATCTGCAAAAAATGAAAAACAGAGTTTGGTAGTTGGGTCGTATAAATATTCCATATTAGTTGCCTCATGATAGTACTTACAGAAACCTTTTTCATTGAAGTTCTCCAAAACCATACATAGCGGAGAACGCATTTGAGGATTAATACGCTTTCTAGTATTATAACTTATCTGAATATCAGAGCTGAAATACCTTGATATTTCTGCCGATATAATTTGGGCTTTTTTGATAAAAACATTATCATCTTCATTTTGCCTTAATTCCGCATCCGTAGCATTACTTTTACTCAATACTATTTGGTCACCCTGTCTTGTTGTTAACACAGCAGCTACATCATATAAACTTTCTCCCGAAGCAGATGTCTTTGTCAATACTCTTGCAATCGTAATAGACGGAGTATAAAGTCTTGTAACAGGAAGAAGAATTTCCTTAGAAGTATCATCAAAACGTCTTTGAAAGTTTCTTTCCAGTACAAAATCCGACATTGGATATAATCCTTCTTCTATTAAATCAATCACTGTATGATTTTTTGAATCATTTAATGATTTTCTCCAAGATTGCAAGTTTATATTTATGTCTTTAAGTGCCATTGTAGTATTCACTACACCTGTTTCATCTTGAATACCACCCAATGTTTTTACACGTATAAATATATCTTGTCTTTTGTAAACTGTAGAATCAAAAGTACCATCCTTTCCATTAAATCCGAACGACCCATTAAGTGAATCACCTTTATATACAAGTGAAGCATTAATATTTTTCTCTAAGGATTTAGTTTTCTGTTCAACATTCGTATTTGAATCCGCATTACCCATATATTGCGCAAAAGCTCTTCCACCTGTATAATAACCAACAACAACAAAATCTCCATATGAATCAATGATAGATGATATAGGAGAGGTATATAAATTATTAATAAAAGACCTTCTTAAAAACTGCCTTGCAAACACTTTATTAGAACCATTGGAACTTAACAAGGTAAATTTGCCATGAGCAAACAATATATTCATTTCCCCATAAGCTTGTTCTTTTGATTCATTAATAAAAGTTCTAAATGTTTCGGTTGTCGTTTTCTTTTTCCCTATAGAAAAAAATCCTAGATTTAAAGAAAATCCACTTTTCACAGTTTTACTTATTGATGAAAAATGCGTATAATTATTAAAATCATAATAAGCAAACGATGACTGGTCGTTCCAGTTAGGATAATTTTCATCAATATATGATTCATCATATTCTTTTAGAGATTCAATATCAAGTATGGAATGCGTAAAGTTATCAAAATCACTTGGTATATAATTCCCCTTAAGCAATTTATAACCATAACCTAGATATTTATCAGTTCCCCCAATCATCTCACCACTTCTTGTCAACTCTTCATCAAAAGAAGGTTGTCCTGTAATAACATCTGGAAGAGATGGATTACGTTCTTGAAGAATCACATCATCACATGAATAATCAGTTTCAACCACTGTATTTTGCTGTGCGCATAAGTTCAAATCCTCTGAACAAGCTATAAACAATGGAGCTATAACAGATAAAATTATTATATATAATATTGATTTCATAATCTTTTCTTATTGCAGATTATTATTAGATAAACTTTTCATATATTCTTCTAAAGGAATTGTTACTATTTCGTCTGGTTTTGCCTTTGATGTAGTATTTATTATTCCATACCAAGAACCTTTAAATTTAACTTCTCTATCATTAGCCTCATTTCCATTACGATAAGTCATAGTAATAGTATAGTCAGCCTTTACACTATATTTCTTTAAATAAGTCGTTACTTTAATTAAAGATGGCTCATCAACTTCTACCGGAATAGTCACCGATAATGTTTTAGGTATCTCATACGTTGTGGAAGTATAAGGAGCTCTAGGCAAAAATATTGTTGAATCAGGCATTTCCCCACTACTAAAATTGCCAGGGGCAATAAATTGCCCGGCTATTATTGCAGGACGTAAAAACATTTGTTCTTCATTTGCCATTGGAATTTTCAAAGCTCCTTTTTCTGTATAACAAGAAGTATCTTTTACATCTTTTTTTGCATAAATTGTAATATTTGATGGTCCAGCAACTGCTCCTGTCTGACCATTTGAATACACAACAACAGGGTCTAATTCCGTCACTACAGCTTTAGGTTCAAATGCTATTTCTTTTACTTTAAATTTATCCTGAAACTCTAATAGAAACTCTTGCTGTGGTTGCTTATTATATTTTGCATACCCTACCTGCCCATTACTCTTTACTTCTATAGAATAATTAAACACACTCCAAGGATTATTGGGGTCTGCCGTTCCTAAATAGGTCTGATTTTCAATATTAAAATATCCTTTATATGTTGATGGTATAAGGTCCCAACTTCCAGAACTTATATCTTCCGAGTCCCAAACAAAAACAAGTTTATTGTTTGGGTCATTGTTATATTGACCACAAACCAATGGCTTATTATAAGACTTTGAATAAATCAAATATGGTATTCCACTACTAGGTGGCAAAATCTTTAAATAGAATTTTGAAGAACTATAAGCTGAAAGTATCAATTCTTTTCTCATTCCTTGAGTAGAAAGATAAGGCTGTCCAACCACTCCACCTCCTCTGACTTTCAACGCAAAAGGAAGCTCTCTAACAGCATACATATTTGATGAATAAAATTCATCTGTCTCAGGATAATAAGAATAAGATTTCGTTTCTGGCTTTTTTTTAAACTCATCTATATTAGAAAACAGACTCACAGAGTCAGCAACAGAGATAGCTCTTGACTGGATTGAACTTTCTGATGTTTCCGAAAAATCATATAAAAGTTCAGAACTTTTTTCACAAGAGACAAGACCAATAGTCATTGCTCCTACCAATAATTGACTTACGCCCCAAAAAGAATAGAATTTTTTTTTCATAAATATAGTTTTAAAATTATGTCCTTAGAAACAAATACACAATAGAGTTCACGTAGATTTACTTTCTGACGCACGCGAATACGCCACATATACAAAAGGACGAAGAGAAAACAAATCCATGATGCCAAAAACTTTTAGGTAAATATATAAATAGCTCTTACAGCATATTACGTTAAGAGCTATTTATCCCAAAAAGTCAGTTATATTTTACTTAATTTCCCGAAAGACTTAGCCAAAGACGAACTGTTCTTTTAGCCTTATTCTGTTCTCCTTCTAGAATCTTTGCATCACCTTTCTTATAGCTTATTTTTAATTGAGAATCAGTCTGTATAGCATCATATAGAGGAAGCAAAAAGAAATTATCTTCATCTAAAAGTTTTTCCATTATTAACGGAATAATATTTTTACCCATCGCTTGCATTTCTTTAAACTGTGGTAATGTTGTATAAGCGAGAGTACTTGAACTATATTTAGTTTGTGGATTTATTGAAATTTCTTCGTTCCATGAATTAAACAAATCGTTAAACTTAGTCTTTACCTCACAATTAATATTTGCAGCTTTATCAATGACAGCTTGTTTTTCTGCATCAGAAAGTTCAATATCTTCTTGTGCTATCTGTTTTGCAAGTTCCTTTATCTCCGACATATCAGTCTTTGTTCTACTCTCGATAAAAGAAACCAAAATTCTACCATACAAAGTGCCAGATAGCTCACTCCTTTTATGGGTAATACGCAAATAACGCCCAAGTTTTGACTCCCAAGTACCGCTACTATATACAACACTTCCATGAGTCATATCTATACTACTTGTTCCCCAACCATCAACAGTAGCATTGCTACCTTCTGTACTAGTCTGTTCATAATTACAAGACGAACCATATAAAGTTTTAGCATTTTTATACTGTTCTATAAAATCATTGTAAAAAGATTCTGGGTCAATCCATTTGTTAGTTATCCCCATAGAATAAGCAATACAATTATATGTACCTGTTGCTTCTCCTGTTACAGAAATATTATTTACATCTAAATTTGGGAAATCCTTTTTAAGATTATCCTTTTCCGCTTGTGTAGGAACCCTTCTCATAGAAGCAGCTCTAGTAGTAAGTTCGTTTGGATTGGCATTATCCTCCACAGAACCAATCTCTTCGTTTTGCTGACAAGCAATAAGACTAAAAGAGAAACCTAATAAAATTAAAATTTGTTTTCTCATAAAACGATATTTTTAAGTTAGTAATTATTCAGCAAATGCATTTGCATATCGCAAATATACAATACAAATTGTATATAATATAAGAATTATATTGTTTTTTCCACTGTTAATGCTTAAAAACATAATATATTTGCTATTTTTGCAATATACAATCTAAATTATACTAATATGGAAAAAACTTATCATTCATTAAAAGACTTTGAACTATCCTATGGGAAAAATGCTATTGAGAGAGCAAATGATTTCCAGCAGTACATTGAGCAACTAAATGATTTCGGATGTAAAAGCTATTGGATAACTTCACATACAGGTATCGGTTCAACAATGGCAATTGAAGGCTTCAACGAACCTGTTATTGCATTTATTTCTAATGATTATTTAGGTATGTCACAAAGAGAAGAAACTAAACAAGCAGGTATAGATGCTATAAAAAAATATGGAACAGGTGCTTGCGCTGCACAAGTAATAGGTGGTTATCTCGACATACACCAACAGCTAGAGAAAGAAATAGCTTCTTTTGTAGGACAAGAAGAAGCTATTTTATTTTCTTCCGGATTTGGAGCAAATGCCGGAATACTAAGAGCCTTATTGGGTCAAAATGATATTGCATTGATAGACCCTTATATCCACACAAGCGCAATGGCTGGACTAAAAGGAACAAATATAAAACGAATTGGGCATAACGACCTAGAATATTTGGAGAAGGTACTAAAAGAAGTCAAAGGGCAATATCAAACTAAACTTGTAATAATAGATGGTGTATATTCCCAGGATGGGGATTTGTCTTTACTTCCGGAAATTATTACTCTTTGCAAGACTTATGAAACCATGCTGATGTTAGATGATGCACATGGAATAGGAGTAATGGGAGCCAATGGCAGAGGAACAGCTGAATACTATAACTGTTTAGGTCAAATTGATATTATTACTGGCACATTCAGCAAGTCATTTGGTTGCGTAGGGGGATTTGCAGCAGCTTCGAAGAAGATAATACAATACTTGAAATTTTATGCGGACAGCAATGTGTTTTCAGCAGCCCCTACCCCACAAGTCACAGCATCCATACTAAAAGCTTTAGAGATTATAAAAAAAGAACCACAAATAAGAACCAAACTTTGGGAAAATACGAACTATCTTAGAAAACGGTTGAAAGAAGAAGGGTTCGACATAGGAAAATCTGTTTCCCCTATTTTTCCTATTATGATAAGAGATAATAAAAAGGTTTACGAAATTGCTAAAATGTTGCAAGAAAAAGGTATCTTTACAATTGGAATTGTATATCCGGCTGTAAGAACCAAAGAAGCAAGATTAAGGGTCAGCGTTCTTGCCACGCATAAACTTGAACAATTAGAATCTTTAGTCAATACTCTTAATGATATAAATAAGAACATAAAAATAAAATAATAATGAAAGAAAGGAGAAAGCGAAGAAGTGCCAAAGACATAAAGGAAAGCATTATTAATGCGGCAACCCATTTAATTGAAACTGAAGGATTTTCTAATCTAACAGTTACAGGTATTATGCGACAAGCTGAAATTGAGCCTGTACAATTCTATAACAGATATGATGATTTGAATAAGTTCATTGACGAGTATGTAAAAAAATACGACTATTGGTTTAGCGATATTGTAAAATCACAAAAACAATCTAGTAACGATAAAGCACTATATATGAACATTCTTGTAGGTTTATTTCAATCTTTATCAGAAAATAAAATCATGCAAGAACTTCTAAAATGGGAACTAGCTAATAACAATGAAACTAGTCAACGTACCGCTCAACTACGGGAATTGCACACGTTACCTTTATGCCAAAAATTCTCAAACATATTCTCCAATACAGATATTGACATTGTAACTATATCTGCACTAATAATAGGAGGAATATATTATCTTATTTTGCATGATAAACTTTCAACTTTCAGTGAAATAGACTTAAAAAAAGAATCTGACAAACAAAAAGTTATTAAGGCTATAAGCAAATTGTCAGACATTTTATTTACGTTTATACCTTCTTCTATTACTAAAGAAAATATTGATATTATAATAAAAATGAGAGAAGATAATATTCCTGTAGAAAAAATAGCATATTATACAGGAATCCCTAAAGAAATTATTGTTTCTATCTAAAATATCCGTCCAATGAGGAAAAACCCATTGGACGGGTCTATAGCCTAACCAAAAATCTTTTGTTTCACAAAACGACCCTTTTTCTGTACTAAAGAAAACGGTTCTTTTTTTGCTTAATCAAAGAACTTATGTCGCTACGGTGTTTAGTTAACCAATCTTCCAAAATAAACGAAACTAAAGATGAAATAGGTATTTTGGCTTTAGCTTTGAGCAACCCAAACACCTCTTTTACATCTGTATCAACATATAGAACTTCCTTGCAATTATAATTTTTTCCTTTAATGTACTCTAATAAGTCCGTCAAATCCATTTCACTAGAGCCATTAAAATTAAAAACTTCCGAAGAAGTTGTTTCCATTTCTACATGAAGTGGTTCTTTCTCCTCTTCAACTTCATATTTAGCTTCTTGAATAGGAGCTTCATTTATACTACTCCCATGCAATTCTTCACCTCTTATCATTTTAGCTATTTCCAGAACACTAGAAATACCTTCATTTTGCTTTTTCCTTAATTTATCAGCCATGTGCAAATATATACAATAAATGAATAACTTTATAACAAATATCTATTAAAAGAATATTTTATTTTATTGCTCCTTCTTGAATGATATAATCATAAGCATTCTTCACCTTATCAATACACTCATTACTAATTGCTAATGTATTTATACGTTCCATAGCAACAGAAGCTGGTATTTCATCTGTAACAAAACCAACTTGCTTAAGAATATCAACTACCTGTTCTTTTGTTTCATATCTTACCGCAGTTCTCATATTGTTAGGTAAAAAGAATATTTTAGCTTTTACATTTAAATACTGTAACACTTGGATAAAAAAACCTGTACTATCCATTGTAAATTTATCGTATTTAAATGGGCATATTATTATATCCGCAGCTTTAAGAATAGTTCCCAGAGCATCATCATCAATCTTACCAGGCAAATCTATTAATAGATTTCCTTGCTCAACCTTAGTAAAATCACTAATAATTTTAGCAACATTAGATATATCGGTTTGTATAACCTCATATTTAGGTTCATTATCATAGGTCGCAATATCTTCTTTTCTTCTATCCGATAATGAACGCTGAAAATCTAAATCCAATACTAGAACTTCTTTTCCTTTTTCTACTAGATAGTTGGCAAATTGTATGCAATTAGTCGTTTTACCACAACCACCTTTCTGATTCCCAAATAATATTATCATATCTTACTTATATTTATTAATTTTGTTGCTGTCCTCTTTTCTTTTTCCTATTAGGAGATTTATCTTGCTGTACATTTATATGCTGGCTAAGAATATCACAAATAGCATCAATCAGATTAAATCCCCTTGCCAGTTCTGAATCTTGTTCAACATTTATTCTTTCCATCTTATCAAGAGTAACTAGAGTAATCCTATCTTTACTATAGCCATCTTTTATAATATTGATTCCTAAATCATCAGTACTTACGATTACTTTATTCTTTTTATCTATTAGATAAACTAAATTATCATCTTCAACAAAAAGAATTCCTTTTTCTCTTAATGTAGAATGTAAATCTGAACTATGAGCCAAATAACTATTTATCATATCAGTATAGACAGTATTTTTTTTATCCATATGCTCTTGAATCAAAATATCATCTTTTTTCACATGATAAATTCTACTTAACAACTCGGCTTCTTTAAGTGTAGCAACATTAAATTTATTTGCTTCATACACTCTGCTATTATATCTAAGTTCTTTCAACAGTTTTTTATCAAGAACCAATAAAGCCTTATCATCACCATTTATAAATATTGTGCCATTCATTGAAAACCTATAACCGTAATCTAACATTAATTTCTTGAAACTATCCATTGTATATTTTGTTCCATCTTTCAAAAGAAGATTAATTATACTATTACAGTGTTCAACTTTTGCTTGTTTATTAGGCTCTACTAAAAGTTCCTTCAAATCCATAACTTCCCCACCTTTCAAAACTCTCTTATTTCTATAATCAATTAATGTATATCCATAAGGTTTAGTATGTCCTTTTCCTGTATGAAAGACTAAATTTATACCAAACTTATCTTTCATCAAAGTTTGAAGTTCTGTATAGGAAAGTCCTTGCTTATATTTAAATAAAAGAGCTGTTATCTGTTTTCTTCTTTCTTCATCAGGTGTATATTGTTTAGCTTTATCTTTTATCTGCTCTAATTGAATTGAAGCGTGCTTTTCACCACCCTTATACAAAATTAATAATCCATCCTTTTCTCTTAATTTCCATCCTGATTGTTCAAGTAACAACTTATATTGCTGCACTGTAGAAAAAGAAAACTCCATGTATTTTGAAATATCATCTTTAGCCTTCAAAGCTAAATCAACATTCATTATTTGATTTATGACTTTCTGTGAGCGCACAGCTTCCATATTATCTTTTACCTTCTGTCCGTTCTTCTGTACTCGTGTAGAAACAATATGTACATGATTATTTTCTGTATCAGAATGAAAATATATCATATAAGGATTATTTCCATAACCCATTTTATTTATATATTGCAAAGCTACATTTTTCAAATCCTCTGCCGAATATTCACGCCCCTTACATGAAATCACTGCATGAAATTGTTTTGCCTTGACCGCTGGATTAGTCCTACAGACAGATTCCATATAAGCTATATAATCCGACTTCTTCAAATTATCTGGATTCATAGCAAAATTTTCTGCAACAAGAAGTTCACTCTTGCCTTCCTCATTCTTTCGCTCATTATAATCAATACCAGCGAAAGAAGTTGCCGCTTTTAAAACTACTACTACCATATTTATAACTTCACACCGCAAATATACAAACAAATATTCAATAAAAGAATATTTCAATATAATTTATTCATACAATAAATATACAAATATTATATATTCATATATTATTTATATATATAATATTTTCCCCTAAAGTTTTTGGTATCATAATAATGTTTTCTCTTCGTCCATGCCGGGCAGAACCCGGAAAAGTACGGTATCAAATACCTTCCCGGTTTCTCTCCAGTGCAGGCAGAAAAGGTATCAATTAGATGCAATCCTTTTGCCGATGGGCGGTAGTTCCTGAATGGTGTCGGTGTCTTTTCTTTTATGATGCAGCCGTTTTCCTGTATTCAGGTATAGAGAGAAACGACACAAGGAACTTTAGGGAAAAGAAATAGTAACGCTGTCTTTATCACTAAAATTATATATATAAATATTATATATACATATATTATTTGATTGACATCAACTTACGCCAAGTAACATTCAATTTATCTTGCATAATTACATAGTCTGCCATTTTCTTTTCTACCTCATTAAGAACCTCTTGATTAACTTCTTCCTTATGAATATTTACATACCTAGCCAACTGATTTATATTATTTCCTATACGTTTCATTTCCAAACAAATTTCATCCATCGAACGAATAAATTCTTTAGGGTCAATAAGACCAACTCC
>NZ_JACRTF010000003.1 GCF_014385165.1 Jilunia laotingensis
CTTTGGGAGTTTTTAAGACGCACTTTCCCTACACTTTGGGAGTTTTACCCTTCTTTTTTTGTTTATATGTAGGTATTTTATATCTTTGCAACAAATCAAATAGTTATGAAAAAGAAGCTACCTATTACCAAAAATAAAGACGTAGTTGTATCATGGGTATATACATGGTCCAAACAGCAAGACATGTCCATACACGAACAAAGAATAGTTCTTCGCATACTGGAAGCGTGCCAGGCTGAACTAAAGGGAGTAAAGCTGAAAGATTATGCAGGCACGAAACGAAAATTTGAGCATGGACTTTGGGATGTTGATGCGCAAATGCATGTATCTGACGTTATTTTTTCCGGACGTGACTACAACGAAATCATAGCTGCACTCGATTCACTGGCTGGACGTTTTTTCACTTACGAAGATGATGATGAATGGTGGAAATGTGGATTTATATCTAACCCGAAATACAAAAAGCATACCGGTATTATAACATTTCGTGTATCTAATGACCTTTGGGACGTGTTTACCAAATTCGCAAAAGGATATAGGGAGTTTGAACTAAACAAGGCTCTTGCGCTGCCTACGGGCTATTCGCTTAGGTTTTATATGCTCATGAGTGGGCAGGTGTACCCTTTGGATATATCACTGGACAACTTAAAAGAACGACTTGGCATACCTGCGGACAAATACAAAGACAAAAACGGAAAAGACAGAATCGACAACTTCGAGGAAAGAGTATTAAAACCAGCAAAGGCTGCGCTTGATGAAAGCTGCCCATACACATTCAACTACGTAAAAGTGCGTGAAAACCCTAACAACAAACGTAGTAAAGTAACTGGATTTAGATTTTACCCAGTATATCAACCTCAATTCAGGGATGAAGAACTGGAAGTAAAAGAACTTCAAGCGAAAGTAACGGCACGCCACCAAATAGATAACCATGTGTACGAATATCTCCGTTATTCCTGTGGCTTCACTTCGGAAGAAATAAACCGGAACAAGGAAACGCTTATAACTGCACAAGAAAAAATAGCCGACCTTATAGGAGAACTGGCAATTCTAAACGGAAAATCACGAGAGAAGAACAACCCTAAAGGGTGGATTATAAACTCTCTCAAAGGGAAAATAAAAGACAGCTAAACAACTAAAAGTACCTCCCTAAATGTCATATTTTCAAATCATTTTCTAAATTTGCAATTGTAATCTTTAAATATTTATTCATGAAGAAGAAAAATTCACTGTTATTTATACTGCTAATGTATTCTTTGACAATGTTAGCACAGAAAGATATAACAAAATTTATGGGAATCCCCGTAGATGGATTTAAAAAAGATATGATTCAGAAACTTAAAGCTAAAGGGTTTGAATACGACAATGAAATCGATCTTTTAACGGGTGAATTTAATGGCGAAAAAGTAAATATTTTTGTCGCTACTCAAAGCAATAAAGTATGGAGGATTGTCGTAGCAGATGCGATAGAAAGGAACGAGCATGATATTAAAATTAGATTCAATAACCTTTACGACCAATTCAACGATAACCCTAAATACGTTCCTAAATTGGAAGATAACGATTATATTTCTGAAGACATTAATCTTGCATATGAAATGAAGGTTAGAAACAAAAGATTTGAAGCTGGATTCATGCAAATGACAAATCCCAAAAGTCCTCAAAACTCACCAGAAAAGATACAACAAGAATTAACTCAAAAAATAAGCGAGATATGTCCAGCCGAAGAATTTATAAGAAAATCAGAAAAAGAAAAAGAGGACATAACCAAAGAAGCAGCAATGAACATCGTACAAGAAGCTGCAATGCGCTCCGTATGGTTTATGATTAGTGAAAAATATGGCAAATTCTCACTAATTCTTTTTTACGATAACGAATATAATAATGCTCATGGGGAGGACCTCTAAAAAACAAATAGACGACGTACATTTTTGTACGTCGTCTATTTGTTGCCCTTTTGTTCTATTGCCTGCTCTTGGTAATATTCGTAATACCGTTTGTAGTTATCCCGGTCTTTGGCTGCATCCACCCAAAGATAACACATGAGGCAAGCGAACAAAAGGGAAATAACGACACAAAGAATGGAGTAGAACGAAACCCGTTTATCCACATAGCCACCGCTTTTCATCCTGTTCCCCTGCCGTTCAAAGTCCGCTAACACGTTTTTTAGGCATTTTTCAGCACTTTCAAGGCTTTCCCCGTCTATCTGTACCTTTTTGGATGTTGCGTCCTCTATGCGTTTCGTATAGACTTCCACACGCTTCAATTCTTGATATACCAGTTCTACCGCAAGCTGCGGGTTCACTTTCGGGGTGGTGTCTTTCCTGCGTGGTCGGTATTGTCCTTGCTTAGAGGTGGAAACCTCCTTTTCCGGACGTGAGTTTGTTTCCATGTGATATGTTCATTGAGTTATACTTCAGTTTGCTTTGTGTCCTCTCGATATGGGCGAAAGTGTAGCCTTTCCCTATCTCGCTTGCCTTGTACTCCGTACCGCTCCGGGCTGTGACATAGTAGCCGTTAAGTTTCCCGGTGCTTGCCCTGGCTTCTCGGACCTTGAAGCCCAGTTTACCAAGTTCTTCTTGAAATTTGGTTAAGTCAAAACCCTGCATTTTCTTCAGTACGCTGTTCATGACTTCCTTGATTTCCTCTTTGTTGGCTTTGCCGATGTCCTGCGACTGCACGAAGTTCCGCTCCTTGGCTATGGCGTTGGCGGCTTCCGTTGCCCGTTTTCCTATCCAGTTGTCCCGGTAGAGTTCCCCGGAAAGGGATATCCGGTTTGCCAGTATGTGCAGGTGGGCTTGTTCTTTCTTGCTCTCTGTCCCACTGTGTTTGATGATGATGTACTGGTGGTTCATCAGTCCCATGCGCTGCATGAAGTCGTTGCCAAGTTCTGCCCAGTCCGCATCGGTGAAGCTGGAACTTTCCTCTATCGAGGGGCTGACCTCAAAACGCAGGCAGTTGTTCTTTACGTTCGGAAAATCAGTGAAGTAAGGTTTCATCTCCTGCACCATTTCCGCACCCGTACACCCGTAAAGCTCATGCCGGGCTATCTCGGTGGCTGCTGCCTGCCCGTCTATCTCCTTGGCAAGGTCATACTCCAGTGCCGCCACGCCATGTGATATGCTTTTCCCTTTCCCTATCATCGTGAGAGTATTTTTTGGAGTTCTGTGATTAGTGCCCGGTTCTCCTCGAACACTTCCCGGTACTGGCGACCACCGAAGTAGTTGTTCAGTCTTTGAAGTGTCCCCTTCAGCCGGGCGATATCCCGGAAAAGTTCCCGTTCTTCTTCTGTGTACCTCTCCCTGGGACGCCCACCAAGGGATAAACTGCGGCAGTACTCCGATGTACTCAAACCGCACCGGGCTGCCTGCTCCGAAAGTGCCGCCTTTTCAAGTGCGGTGCATCGGAATGTAATCTTTTCGCTCCGTCTTACTTCCATGCCACGAAGATAAGCAAAAAATCTTTTTGAGCAAAGCGAGAAAAGCAAGAATTGTCCGACAAGGACACTTCTTGCTATATATACACATGCCGCATGGGAATACACACAACGCTGACACGCTGCATAGGCACACATCTTTTTCTCTTTTTCCTGCCTTTTTCACAACGGAATACGGAGAACGGTCAAGGGGACGGGCTGGAAAAACCGCACGAGCCTGCGAGCGCAGGATTTTTCCGGATCCGGACTTGCGAAGCCCTTGACTGTTACGGAGTATGGAGTTACATTTGCAGACAGAAAAGAGAAAAATTACTTATTCAGTAATGCTTTTTCTTTCTCGGCTAAGTTCTCCAATTCTTCATCACTTATAGGAATAACAGTATAGGTTTTCCCCTCGTGATGAATAAGTACATTGTCGCCTTTACTCGCCAAATCAAACATTTCCTCTATTCGGTCAGCAAATTCCTCGGATGTAAGATTTATAACTGCCATATCTTCAATTTTTACATTGTTTTTTTACGTCATTTATCGTCATAGTGCCCCCAAACAGAAATAACAAAAACAACAATGGTGGTTTCGTTCACCGTATATCTAATACGGTTTTTCTTATCAAGCTGCCTTGACCATACACCCTGCAAATACTTCAACTGTTCGGGGTGTCCAGTCCCAGTGTATGGATGTTCTTTCAGCTCATCCAATAGCCTTTCTAACTTTTTGAAGAGTTGTGGAGAGGACTTTCTTAGCAACAGTACATGTTTTGCAGCTTCTTTTGAAAATTCTATCTCATACATTGCACTCATCCTCTATACGGTTCAAAAAATCATCTAATGATTCATCCTTCCGCATTTTAAAAGTTCGTCCCTGCTTAATATCCTCAATACCCCTCTGAATAGCCTCCAATTCTTCCCTTGAGGGAAAATCCTCTTCCGTAGCCGCATATACGACTATGGGGGCGGCATTACGACGAGAAACAAAGATTGTCTCTTTTTCAGCCAGTTCAAAATATTTCTTCTGATTGGCACGAAATTCACGCGTTGTAATTATCTGCATAATATTTATATATTTGATTTACAGCGCAAATATAACTATAAAAGTCCAACCTCCAAATTATTTGTGTACTTATTTGTGTACACGCCATTAAAAGCCATATTCAAGCCTACCGCCCGTTGGTTGGTGTTGCTTTGCTTTTTCCTCTCTTTTTGGGTTGATATTCAGCCTTTTTCCCTCTAAATTCCCCTTGTCTGTTATAAGCATCGTCTGTAATATGCTCTATCACTTTTACGGAAACACCTATAAACAAAGGAATTAAAGCATGTGTTTCCCTACATTTTGGGAGTTTCAATCCTACA
>NZ_JACRTF010000004.1 GCF_014385165.1 Jilunia laotingensis
TTGTTTTTATGGAAAATAATAGTTTACTTTGTGGAGAATAATATTTCCCAAAAACACATCAAAATGGAAAATAAAAAAGCAGTTAAGTTAACCGATTTTCAAAAGAACGAAGAAAATCCTTTTATGAAACAAGCTATAGAAGGTATTGAAAATCATGTTGTTAAAAAGTATAAGAGTAATAGTGGTGGCGATAAGAGAGCCGTAGTAGCTTTAGCCGACACTGAAACTGGAGAAGTGTTTAAGACTTCGTTTATCCGTCAAATAGAAGTAGATGAAGAACAATTCACTAAATTGTATCTTTCTAACTTTGCTGCATTCTTTGACCTATCACAAGCAGCTATTCGGGTTTTTGGTTACTTTATGACCTGCATGAAACCCAAAAATGATTTAATCATCTTCAATAGAAAAAAATGCCTAGAATATACCAAATACAAAACAGACAAAGCCGTTTATAAAGGACTTGCAGAACTTGTAAAAGCTGAAATCATAGCCCGAGGACCAGCCGATAATCTTTGGTTTATTAATCCTCTGATAGTATTCAATGGTGACCGAGTGACATTTGCTAAAACATACGTTCGGAAAAAGACTTTAGCTGCCCAAAAGAAAGAAGAAGCAGAGAAACGACAATTATCACTTGGCTTTGATGAACAGTAACACTCCATTGAGTGAAGCTGCCGTTTGGTCGCTCCCCCTTTGGGGGCGGGGGGGGGGATAGATAAAGTTCCTCTATGTAAAGTTATAATGGGGGATGAAAGGCAAGGTTCGCTAACCTTACCCCGATTGTTTATGCTTCCCAGCATTCAATCTATCCCCGTTTATGGGTTTCTCTTTCACCCTACAAAGATAACCTCATGGGGGAAAAATGTCCAAGAATATGGGGTAAAAACTATCAAGTCGGTAGAAAATAAGTATCTTTGAAGTACATTTTTAGTAGAGGTACTGGTATGCCTAGACGAAGCAGATAGGCAAAAATAAAGCCGCTGGAGATGTCGGATGTCCGTCAATTAACTCCAGCGGCTTGTATTTTGGTAACTCTCCCGTATCGGTCGGCTACCGTTTGGTCAGCAACAAAGGTAGTACTTTATTGTCGCAAATCCAAATGTTTTCCCCTTTATTTGTGCATTTACAGAACATTTGCTAACTTCGCACCTATGCAGTATGGTGATAGCACACTAGCACCCTAAAGGGTGCGTGTGTAAGGGGACAAGCCCCCTTAACCCCCTGTCAGCCGGCTGTCACCGGCTGTTATCGATTGTCACAAAAATGTTAACTTATGGGAGCAACAAGTATTCATGTACAAGCAGTGAAGCCGGGGAGTGAGATTCACAACTTTAGGGAAAAAGAGTTGGACTATGTTCGTCCCGAACTTAGTCATTTGAATGAAAGCTGGGTTGGAGATAGCATCTCCCATCGGCTGGAAAGTGCGAAACAAAGATATCTCGATACGGTTGGGCAGAAGATGCAGGCTAAAGCCGCACCCATACGAGAGGGAGTAATAGTAATCAAACAAGAAACCACCATGCAGGAACTCCAGCAGTTTGCCACGGTCTGCAAAGAACGTTTCGGTATCGAAGCATTTCAAATCCATATACACAAGGACGAAGGATACATGAACGCAAAGCAATGGACACCTAACCTTCATGCCCATGTAGTTTTCGATTGGACGCAGCCGAATGGGAAAAGTGTGCGTTTATCGCGTGATGACATGGCAGAACTCCAAACCATAGCATCTGAAACACTGGGCATGGAACGTGGCGTTTCTTCTGACCGCAAACACTTATCGGCTATGCAGTACAAGACCGAATGTGCGAAAGAACAGCTTCAGGAACTATCAAACGATATATCCAGTGCATTAGACAAACACAAGGACGTACAAAACCAGCTTCTTCAGCTTCAGAAAGAACTACGTTCCATTGAAACAAAGAAGAACGTCCAAAAACTCATTTCTAAGGCTTCAGAGAAGTTTTACGGCTTGATTGGAAAAACAGTCAACGATAGGGAAAAGGATGCCTTAAAAGCCAAAGTAAAGGCTTTAGAGGGGGAAAATGAACAGCTATCCGATAGACTGGGAAAGGCTATACTTGAAAAAGAGCAAAACGGCACAAAGGCATTCAAAGCCGAGAATGACAAGGAGTATTATAGACAACAAATGGACAACGCAAGGACAACCAGTAACCGATTAAGGACGGAGAACCAAGAACTAAAGACCGAAACCAAGGAATTGAAAAAAGAACTTGGTAAGATGAAAGACTTGTTCAATTCCGAACAACTGGAGGCTTTAAGGCATCATTTCCCAAACATATCAAAAGCTATGGAAGAGGGGAAAGACCTACTCAAGCAAATCACCAGAAGCAGAGGTTTCGGTATGGGTATGTAACCCCCCCCCGCCCCCAAAGGGGGAGCGACCAAACGGCAGCCTCTCTCAATGGAGTGTTACGTCGTTCGGATTCGGAAGAAATTTTGCAGGGTTCGGAAAACGGTTGTGTGCTTATTCTAAAAAAAGTTTATGGTGTGGCGCTCGTCGGGACGGGTGGTCCCGCCCCTTGCCGCTGGGCGCTCCCCGACCGATGATTTTTAAGTGACTGATTTTGTGCTGTTTTGGGGGTATATTAAGAATAGAAGAAATAGAATAAGTTAAGTACTTGATACACAATATAGGGCATTTTCCATATTGGAAATTCTCATTTTCCAATCTAGAAAATACTGATTTCCTAATATAATACTAAACAGGAAAATAATATTTCCCTTAATA